>JAABRB010000576.1 GCA_011391185.1 Betaproteobacteria bacterium | reverse complement strand
CAGCGTCTCCAGATAGCTCATGCCTTCGGTGTGATCGGCGGTCGCCGACGAGCCGGTCAGGATCGTCCTCGGATCGGCAAGCTTCGGCACAAGGGTGTCAGTCATTGCTCTCTCCCTGCTGCCACTTGCGGCGTTGCAGGCCGAACCAGGAGATCAGGATGCAGGCGAGCAGGAACGGGATCATGGCGGTCGCGATGGCCGAGCCCTCGCCCAGGTAGCCGCCGAGAATCGCCCGCTGGTAGGAAAGCGTGGCCATCAGGTGCGTCGCGTTCACCGGGCCGCCGCGCGTCATGGCCCAGATCAGCTGGAAATCGGTGAAGGTGAAGAGCACCGAGAACGTCATCACCACGGCGATGATCGGGGTCAGCAGCGGATAAGTGATGAAGCGGAACATCTGCCAGCGGCTGGCGCCGTCGATGGTCGCCGCCTCGTAAAGCGAGGGCGGCACGGTCTGCAGCCCGGCCAGGAGCGTGATCGCGACGAACGGAATGCCGCGCCAGACATTGGCGAAAATAACCGACCAGCGCGCGTTCCAGAAATCGCCGAGGAAATCGATGTTCGAAGATATGAACCCGATCTTCTTGAGCGACCAGGAAATGATCGAGAATTGGCTGTCGAACAGCCACCAGAACGCAATCGCCGACAGCACCGTGGGAACGATGAAGGGGATCAGCACGATCGCGCGGATCATGGCCTTGAACGGCATGTGCTGGTTCAAGAGGATCGCCAGATAAAGGCCGATGGCGAATTTGAAGACGGAGGCGACACCCGTATAGAGCAGCGTGTTGAACACCGAGAGCCAGAAGACCGTGTCGTCCCACAGCCATTCGTAGTTCTCGACGCCGACGAATACGCCGCTGCGGCCGATCCGCGTATCGGTGAACGAAATCCAGATGCCGAGCCCGAGCGGATAGGCGAGAAACAGCACCAGAATCGCTGCGGCCGGCAGCATGAACCACAGGCCGAGCCAATTGTGGTTCACCTTCAGCCGATCCCATGCGGTCGCATGCAGGAGCGGCCGCTTGGCCGTTCTGGGGTCAAGCGCGATGTCGGCCACGGCTTACCTCAATTGCCTTGCCGGATGGGAAAATGGCGGGCGACGCCAAGCGCCGCCCGCCGGATTGCATCAGGACGTGCGATAGAGCCGCCGCGCCTGCCGATCGGCGATCTTGACCGCGCCCTTCACGTCCTCGCGTCCGGTGCAGACGTTGGCGAACATGTCGAGCACGATGAAGTCGGCGAGTGCTGCCGCCGCCTTCTCGCCGACCGAGCCGAGATGGCCGGCGGTGAGCGTGTTCTTGGCGATGTCGCGGCAGACCGTGAGCTTCGGATCGGAGGTCCAGACCGGGTTCTTCTCGTAGGCGGTCAATCCCGGCGTGAGGTAGCCCACCGACTTGATCACCCACGGATCGAGATTGGCCGCTTCCATCATGAAGGCGATGAAGGCCTTGGAGGCCTGCGGGACCTTGGAATAGGTCATGATCATGATCGGATAGGCGACGTGGAACTCGGTCGGCTTGCCGATCGGGCCTATCGGCCACAGCGCGTGGTCGATGTCTTCCACCATCTCCTTCATGTTTCCGGCCTTGGCGGCGGCATAGATCGAGACGCCGTTGTTGGTCCAGTGCACTTCGTTGGCGAGGAACGCCTTGTTGTTGAACGAGTCGTTCCAGGAAGCGGTGCCGGGGATGAAGGTGTCGTAGAGCTGCTTGGCGTATTCGAGCGACTTGGCGGTCTCCGGCGAGTCGATGATGACGCGATCGCGCGCATCAACGAGGTTGCCGCCGAAGGCCCAGAGCGCCCAGTGCACCCAAGCGTTGCCGTCGCCGGAGGCGTGGCCAAGTGCCATGCCGCCGGGCGTGCCCTGTGCTTTCATTGCCTTGGCATAAGCGAGGAACTCGGCGGTGGTCTTCGGGAAGGTCTTGAAGCCGGCCTTCTCGCTCGACGCCTTGCGGTAGTTCAACACGTTACCGTTATAGGCGACCGGGATGCCGATCCACTTGTTGCCGCTCTTGCCGTAGGTGACCGCCGACGGGACCCAGCCGCCGTACTTCTTGCCGAGATAGTCGGCGACGTCGGTGAGATCGACGACTTTGCTCGGAAACAGGTGCGGCAGCGAATAGAGGCCCCAGAACATGTCGGGACCGGAGCCCGTATTGGCCGCGATCGCCGCCTTGGGCTGCACGTCGTCGAGCGACTCGTTGGTCACGTTGACCTTCACGCCGGTCGCCTTGGTGAAATTGGCGACCAGCTCCATGAAGGCGTCTTCCTCGGCCTGAATGAAGCGCTTCCAACGCAGCAGCGAGAGCTGGGCGTTCTTCTCGGGCTTCCAGGGCGCGGTCTGCGCCCAGGCCTTGGCCCATTCGAGCAATGCAGGACCGGTCAGTGCGACGGATGCGCCGAGTGCGGTGCTGCCTTGCAGAAACGTACGTCTATTGAACGGATTCATGGTGTCCTCCCTGAAGTTTCTGATTTTGAATTGCTTACTGCGCGGTGGTTCCTTGTGGTTCACGCGGCCAGCCGCTTGCCGGTCGCTTCGTCGAACAGGTGCGCGAGCTTGGGCTCCGGCCGGAGCCGGATCTTTTCGCCGGGCTTGAGCATATGACGTTCACGGAATACGGCAACGAT
>JAABRB010000575.1 GCA_011391185.1 Betaproteobacteria bacterium | reverse complement strand
ACCTTTGCTCAGCGCCGACCGGCCCGTCGCCGTCGTCGGCGCCGGGCCGGTCGGGCTGACCACTGCGCTTGGCTTGGCGTACCACGGCATACCGTTCGTCGTCTTCGAGGACGACGTGCGCCTGTCGCTCGACACGAAGGCCGGAACGACGCTTTCACGCACGCTCGAGATCTGGCGCCGGTACGGTGTCGCCGACGCGATCCTCGCGGTTGCGCTGCGGGTCGATGAGATCGGTGAATTTGACCGTGCGACGGGCCGCTCGCCGGCGCCGGTGCGGCTACACGTGCTTGGCCGCGAGACGCGCTATCCGTTCGTGGTCAACCTCCCCCAGCAGGATATGGAGCCGGTGCTTGCCCGAGCGGTCGAGGCGAAGTGCCCCAGTGCCTTGCGACTGGGCCACCGGTTCGAACGCTTCGAGCCGATCGACGGAGGGGTGCGCCTGCACCTTGCGACCCCGGCCGGGCCGCAGTCCTTCGAGGCGAGTTTCCTGCTCGCCTGCGACGGTGGCCGCAGCGCGGTGCGCGAGCAGCTCGGGTTCGCGGTCGAAGGGAAGTCGTTGCCCGAGCGCTACGCGCTCGTCGATCTCGCCGCCGATCTCGACGTCGCGAACCCGCGCAACTACCCCTATCTCGCGTACTTCTCCGATGCGACCGAATGGATGATCCTCGTCCGGCAGCCACACTGCTGGCGCTTCCTCTTCCCCCTGGCGCCGGATCTCGCGGAGCCGAGCGCCGAGGATCTGCGCGACAAGGCGCTCGCCTTCATCGGCCAGGTGTCGGACGTGAAAGTCCTGCAAAAGGTGATCTACCGGATTCATCATCGGGTCGCCACGCGCTGGCGGTCGGATCGGGTGTTCCTGATGGGCGACGCCGCGCACCTCATCACGCCCATGTGGGCGCTCGGACTCAACACTGGCGTGCTCGACGCGTCGAATCTGCCGTGGCGGCTCGCCTGGTTCCTGCGAGGCTGGGCCGGCGAGTCGATCCTGGACGGCTACGAGCGCGAGCAGCAGCCGGTCGCGCGGCACGGCTCGGCCGAGATGGCCGAGGCGGCGCGCGCATACATGCACAAGCGCACCGATTCGGCGAGTGCGATGACCGCGAACAACTGGAGCAACGCCTATACCCGTGGCATGCTCGGCGTACGGCTCGACGTGGCCGGCACTGGCGATTGGTCGATGGTGAAGTCAGAGACGGAACCGCAGGTTCGCCCCGGCGATCGCATGCCTGACGCGCTGATCCACACGTCCTCCGGGCGCGAGGTGCGGGTGCATGACCTGTGCGCCGACCGGTTCGTCGCGCTCCACTTCGCTGACGCCCGGCGGCGTCCCGCGATCCCGGCGAAGGATACCCCGGCGCTCGTGCACTTTGTGGTGTCGCGCTGGGACGCCCCGCTCGATTCGGGTCCGCGGGAGCGCGCACTGCTCGACCCTGGCGATCGGCTCTTTGCCCGTCTCGGCGTTCCCGCGAACACCGTCGTCCTCGTGCGGCCCGACGAACACATCGCCGCGATCGGGCCGATGACCTCCGGCTTCGCCGAAGAGAGCTACGAGCGGGTGACGGGCAAGCCGCCGCCGCGCTAGCCATGGTTGCTGCCGTCACTTACGACTTTTCGGGCGCCGTCATGCTCATCACCGGCGCCGCCTCGGGAATCGGCGCAGCAACGGCGCGCGCGTGCGCCGCCGCGGGCGCGACGATCGTCGCCGTCGATGTCGACGCACAGGGGCTCGACGCGCTGGCGAAGGACGCCCGCATCCTGCCGCGGCGGGTCGATGTCGCGGATTCCGCCGCGGTCCATGCGCTGATCGCCGAGATCGAGCGCAGCCAGGGGCGCATCGATGCGGCCGTGCTCGGCGCGGCGATCCAGATCCGAACGCCGATCGAGTCCCTGGCCGACGCGGAATGGCGCCGCCACATGGGAGTCAACCTGGACGGCGTGTTCCACTGCATGCGCGAGGTCGCGCCCATCATGAAGCGGCAGCGACGTGGCGCGATCGTGAGCTTCACTTCCGGCCTCGTGAACATGGGCTGGCCCGGCGCGTCGGCATACGCCGCCTCGAAGGGCGCGCTCCTCGGCCTGAGCAAGTGCGTTGCGCTGGAGATGCGTCCGTTCGGTGTCCGCGTGAACGTGCTCTCGCCCGGCCTGGTCGCGACGCCGGTTTTCCTGAACGTGGCGAGCGAATCCGAACGCGCGATGTACGAGAGCTCGATCGGGATCTCGGCGCCCGAGGAGGTGGTGCCGACGGTTCTGTACCTCGTCTCCGACGCCTCTGCCAACTTGACCGGTGCCGTGATTGAACGTCGTCTCGTGCCGGGTCGCTGAGCGCTGCCGGTTCGCGGTATTCTGTCCGACCGATGAGACTGTTCTCGAACCGCAAGCGGGCTTTCCACCTGAGTCCCTATCCGCTCGAGCGGTTGCCGCGGGCGGCGGTGAGCGAGGCGATGCTCGCGGCGGCGCGCTAGCTTTCGCACGCCCAGGCGGCCGCGCCGGGGAACGTACTGGCCGACGTGTGCCGCAACTACAGCGGCATCTACGAAAAGTTTCGTTCCGGCGATCCGGCTGCCGAGCGCGCGCCCTACTTCGAATCGCCGCGCGAGCGCGCGCAGGAGCTGAAGTCGCTCGCGCTGTTCTTCG
>JAABRB010000574.1 GCA_011391185.1 Betaproteobacteria bacterium | reverse complement strand
TATAGCCGCGGGCTTCGCGAGATCGGCGGGTGAGCGCGCCGTCGAATACCAATCGTCGCGCTGCATCGCGTCGCCCTCCTGTGCGATCACGCTGCAGGAGACGAAATGGCGCGAGCTCGGATAGCCGCCCAGGAAACCGGCGCTCGTTCCGAATACGAACTGCGAGTGCTGAGTCGAGACCGTGGCGCCTTCGGAGTTGGAAATCCGCGGATCGAGTCGAAAGGCGGCCGCCTCGCAGCGCCGCGCGATCTGGATCGCCTGCTCGACCGGAACGTCCCAGGGATGAAACAGATCGAGATCCTGAATATTCTCGGGACGTGCGATCAGGGCCTGGTCCGCGAGGCCGTTCGCGTCATCGCTCGCGGTGAAGCGCGCGATGGAGAGCGCCGCGTCCACGGTGTCCGCGACGGCCTTACGGGAGAGGTCCGAGGTGCTTGCGTAGCCCTTCCGCTTGCCGATCAGGACCGATACGCCGAGCCCCTTGTCGCGATTGTGCTCGATCGTTTCGACGGCGCCCTTGCGTACCGTTACGGTCTGCCCGTACCCCTCCGAGACTTCCGCGTCGCTTTCGGTGGCGCCCTTCTCGCGCGCACGCGCCAGCGCGTCCGCGACGATGGTGCGCAGCGTGTCGTCGTCGAGCGAGAATCGTGCGTGCGGCATCGGTGCGGCGGGTCCGTATGGTCAGTACAACAGGCGAAAGCCGCTATTATACGGGCGCGTCGAGACTCCCCATGGCACACGCCGACAAGCCGAGCAAGACACGCCGCAAGAAAGACATGCATGCGCTGCAGGCGCTCGGTGCGTCGCTGGTCGATCTCAACCCCGCGCAACTCGCGGACATCGACATGCCCGAGCCGCTGCGCGCGGCGGTCCTCGAGGCAAAGCGCATCAAGAGCCACGAAGGCCGCCGCCGCCAGATGCAGTTCATCGGGCGGCTCATGCGCGACGTCGATCCTGCGCCGATCCGCACGAAGCTCGATGCGTGGCAGGGCGCATCGCACGCTGCTACCGCGACAATGCACGCGGTCGAGCGCTGGCGTGATCGCCTGCTTGCCGACGACGCTGCGCTGACCGCATTTGCAGGCGATCATCCGGGGAGCGATCTGCAGCACCTGCAATCGCTGATCCGCAACGCACGCGCCGAGCTGGCCGCATTCAAGCCGCCACGGGCGTATCGCGGACTCTTGCGTGAAATTCGCCGCCTCCTCGAGGCGCCGAGCGCGGTGGATGCGGGGTAGAATCCCGCGCACGCGTCACGCCTTGCCCCTCCCGCGGAAATGAACGACGAGCTCCTCATCGGCCTGGTCTCGATCAGCGATCGCGCTTCGAAGGGCGTGTATCGCGACGCGGGAATTCCCGCGCTGGAGGAGTGGTTCACGCGCGCGCTTGCGACGCCGTGGCGGATCGAGACCCGCCTGATCCCCGACGAGCGCCCGGTGATCGAGAGCACGCTGGTCGATCTCGTTGACCGAGTCGGCTGCCATCTCGTTCTCACGACCGGCGGCACCGGGCCGGCGCCGCGCGACGTCACCCCGGAGGCAACGCTCGCCGTCGCGGACAAGCCGATGCCCGGCTTCGGCGAACAGATGCGCCAGATCAGCCTGAAGTTCGTGCCGACCGCCATCCTTTCCCGGCAGGTCGCCGTCATTCGCCGGCAGTGTCTGATCATCAACCTTCCGGGGCAGCCGAAATCGATCCGCGAGACCCTGGAGGGTCTGCGCGACGCCGACGGGAAATCCACCGTGGATGGCATATTCGCCGCGGTCCCCTATTGCATCGACCTCATCGGCGGTCCGTATATCGAGACCCACGCGGCGATCGTCAGGGCCTTTCGGCCCAAGTCCGCAGAGCGCCCCAAGGCGGAGCAGTGATCCGCGCAAGGCGCGACCCCTCCTCGCTCCCACCCGCAATGCTGGAAACCCTCGAGATCGAGACCGCGCCGGACCCGCAGGCAAGCGTGATCTGGCTGCACGGACTCGGCGCAGACGGGCACGACTTCGAGCCGATCGTGCACGAGCTCGATCTATCGCCCGTGACCATCCGGTTCGTCTTTCCGCATGCGCCCATGATGCCGGTGACGATCAACAACGGCATGGTCATGCGGGCGTGGTACGACATCGTGGCGAGCGACCTGGGCCGGCACGAGGACGAGGCCGGGGTGCGGGCTTCGCAGGCCGCCCTGGAAGAGCTGGTCGGCCGCGAACGCGCGCGCGGCATCCCGGCGCACCGCATCGTGCTCGCCGGATTCTCGCAGGGCGGCGCCATCGCCCTGCAGGCCGGACTCCGGCACCCGGAGCGCCTCGCGGGAATCATGGCGCTCTCGACCTACCTGCCCATCGCCAGCACGGTCGCGGGCGAAGCGCACGCGGCAAACCGCGGCGTGCCGATCTTCATGGCGCATGGCGAACTCGATCCGATCGTGCCGATCGCGCGCGCACGCGATTCGCACGCGCTCCTCGAAGGCCTCGGCTACGCGGTGGAGTGGCGCGAGTACCGCATGCCGCACTCGGTGTGCGTCGAGGAGATCGCGCATCTCGGTGCATGGCTCCGGCGCATCCTCGCCTGACCGGAAGATGAAGCATGCCCTCGTCGGATTTGCCGCGCTCTTGATCGTCGCGCTGGCGGGTGGCGCGAT
>JAABRB010000573.1 GCA_011391185.1 Betaproteobacteria bacterium | reverse complement strand
GCGACCGACAACCGCCTCTCGCAGATCGGCGTGCTGCAGCGTCGCCGCCGCGGCGAGGGGCTCGAGTTCCATCAGTTGCGCGAGTATCGCGAAGGCGACGCGCCCCGGCAGATCGACTGGAAAGCGACGGCCCGTGCGGCGAAGCTCGTCTCGCGCGAATACCAGGACGAGCGCGACCAGCAGGTGCTGCTCGTCATCGATTGCGGTCGGCGCATGGGCGCGAAGGACGGCGAGCTCTCGCATTTCGATCACGTGCTCAACGCCGCGCTGCTCGTCGCCTACGTGTCGCTGCGGCAGGGCGATGCAGTGGGCCTGATGACGATGAGTGGCGAGGAGCGCTCTCTCGCGCCGCGCAAGTCGAAGGCGACGATCAACCTGATCCTGAACCGCGTGTTCGATCTGCAGCCCTCGCTCGCCGCCTCGGACTATTACGACGCCGCGCTCGCGGTGATGAAGCGTTTTCGCAAGCGCACGCTCGTCGTGATCCTGTCCAACATGCGGGACGAGGACGACGACACGCTGGGCCCGGCACTGCAATTGCTTCAGTCCCGCCACCTCGTGCTCTTCGCATCGCTGCGCGAGAATATCATCACGCGCGCGCTGTCGGCCCGGGTCGATACGTTCGAGCGCGCCGTGACCCACGCCGCGGCGGCGGGCTATCTCAGCGCCCGCGAGCTCGCGTTCCGCAGAATCGAGAAGGGCGGCGCCGTCTGCCTCGACGTCGAGCCGGAAGGCCTCCCCATCGCATTGGTAAACAGATATCTGGATATCAAGCGTAGCGGCCGGCTATAACTTCTTGAAGGTTACGAACAGGAGGGAACCGGCCGGTTCCCTCCGGAGCAAACCCGGTAGGTCACGAACGGGAGGGAACCGGCCGGTTCCCTCCCGTTACCCTCCTTCCCACTAAAAGCAAACCCAGGCAGAGCGGTAATTTGGTTTTTCCCCTCCTTTTCAAGGAGGGGTGGCGCGACGCGCCGGGGTGGTTCGAGCTTCGATCGAGTTTGTGCATCCACCACCCCGCCGCCTCCGGCGGCACCCCTCCTCGGGGAGGAGGGGAAAAAGCGTTTCTCCCGCGCTCCTCGCGGGATCGGCGGTCGCGATTGGATCGGCAGTCGGCATGGCATGACTGCTCGGTGCGGATCCAGCCACTCTGGTCTCGATCGCACCGAAATCGATCACGACACCAATTGCCATGGGCATCACGGAAAAACTCGGCGGCCTGCCCTCGCTCGCTGCGGTGCTGGTGGTCTCGACCGGAATCCTCGGCGCGGTCATGGCGAAATACGTCCTCGACGCCCTGCGCATCAAGGACCCGGGTGTCCGGGGATTCGCGGTCGGACTGGTCGCGCGCGGCCAGCGCTTATAATTCCCGCTCGGTCGGCCATTCGGGGGGCGGTGTTGTCCGAGCTGAAGCAGCAGATGCGCTTCTGCACGTCCGGTGACGGCGTTCGCATCGCCTACGCGACCATGGGCGGCGGCCGGCCGCTCGTCAAATCCGCCCATTTCCTGACCCACCTCGAGTACGACCTGCGCAGTCCCGTCTGGCGGCCGTGGCTCGAGGAGCTGAGCCGCGACCGGACGCTCGTCCGCTATGACCCGCGCGGGTGCGGGCTGTCCGACCGCGACGTCGACGACGTCTCGCTCGAGCGATGGGTCGACGACCTCGAGGCGGTCGTCGCCGCCGCCGGCCTGGACCGGTTCGCGCTGTTCGGCGCGGGGCAGGGCAGCATGACCGCGGTGATCTATGCGGCGCGGCACCCGAAGCGCGTCACGCGCCTGGTGATCTACAGCGGCTACGCGCGCGGCCTCCTGGAGCGCAATCCCACGCCCGAGCAGGTCCGGCACGCCCGACTGGTGGTGAATCTCATGGAGCTCGCCTGGGGCCAGGACAACCCCGCGTTCCGCCAGGTGTTCACCTCGCTCTTCGTCCCGGGTGCCACGGCCGAGCAGGTCGCCTGGTTCAACGAGCTGGAGCGCGTGTCGACGTCGCCGAAATGCGCGGCGCGAATCGTCGACGCGTTCCTTCACCCCGACGTCACCGACTTCGCGCGACGGGTCAAGTGCCCGACGCTCGTGGCCCACGTCCGCGGCGACCCGCGCATCCCTTTCGACGAGGGCCGGGTGCTCGCGGGCCTCGTCCCGGGGGCACGCTTCCTGCCGCTGGAGGGCCGGAATCACGCCCTGCTCGCGCACGACCCGGCCTTCGCGGAGTTCTTTTCGGAGCTGAGAGCGTTCCTCGCCGCCGAGGAAGCGCCGCGGCAGGACCCGGCGGCATTCGTCCAGCTGACGCGGCGTGAGCGCGAAATCCTGGAGGTCGTGGCGCACGGCCTGGACAACGCCGACATCGCGGCACGCCTCGGCCTGTCCGAGAAGACGGTGCGCAACAACATCACCGCAATTTTCGACAAGCTCGGCGTGAACACGCGGGCACAGGCCGTCGCCCGCGCCCGCGACGCCGGTTTCGCCGCGCATCCGCTCGACGGTACCGCCGCGCGCTAGGACCCCGGTCCCGGTCCGACCCCGCGGTCGGCGGCTGCTCGATCGGGACCTCCGCCTCAAGACACTGGGCTCGCGCCCGCCCAAACTCCCGGGCACGTCGTTCACCTTTGGAAGGAGGCAGCCGTGAAAAAGCTCTT
>JAABRB010000572.1 GCA_011391185.1 Betaproteobacteria bacterium | reverse complement strand
GGGTGGTGAGAATTCCCTCCGCCGCGTGCATGCCGTGGATGTCTTCGGGCGAGGTTTCGACGCGAACGAGAATGACCTTTCGGCCTGCGGCTTTCAGCGTTTCGGCCTCGTCGGCGGAGAAGGTGATCTCGCCTGAGGCCGCGCCCGGCGAAGCTGGGAGACCCGTGGCGATGATCGTGCGCGGCGCTTTGGCGTCGATCGTCGGATGTAGCAGCTGGTCGAGCGCGGCCGGATCGACGCGGGTGATCGCCTCGTCGCGCGTGATCAGGCCCTCGTTGGCCATTTCGACGGCGATTCTGAGCGCGGCCTTGGCCGTGCGCTTTCCGCCCCGCGTCTGCAGCATATAAAGCTTGCCGCGCTCGACGGTGAATTCCATGTCCTGCATGTCGCGATAATGCCGCTCGAGTTTCTCGGCAAAGGCGGCGAACTCGCGGAACACTTTGGGCATCGCTGCTTCCATCGACGGCTTGTCGGAATGCGCGGCGATACGCGCGGCTTCGGTCAGGTTCTGCGGCGTGCGGATGCCGGCGACCACGTCCTCGCCCTGCGCATTGATGAGGAACTCGCCATAGAGCTGCTTGATGCCGTTCGACGGATTGCGCGTGAAGGCGACGCCGGTCGCCGAGTCCTCACCCAGATTGCCGAACACCATGGCCTGCACGTTCACCGCCGTGCCCCAGGATTCCGGTATGCCATGCAGGCGGCGATAGGTCGCCGCGCGCTGGTTCATCCAGGAGCCGAACACGGCGCCGATGGCGCCCCACAATTGCTGCTTGGGATCCTGCGGGAACGGCTTACCGGACTCCGCGGCCACGAGTTTCTTGTATCGGTCCACCACCGCGATCCAGTTCTCGGCGGAAAGATCGGTGTCGAGCGAGTGATCCTTCTCGTCCTTGAAGCCCTCCAGAATTTCCTCGAACGCGTGGTGGTCGATATCGAGCACCACGGTCGAATACATCTGGATGAATCGCCGATACGAATCGTAAGCGAAGCGCCGGTCGCCGGAGCCCGCGGCCAGCGCCTCGACCGTCTGATCGTTGAGGCCGAGGTTCAGCACCGTGTCCATCATGCCGGGCATCGACGCCCGCCCGCCCGAGCGCACCGAAACGAGGAGGGGATTCTCCGCATTACCGAATTCGCGGCCCGCATTGCTGCCGACTTCGGCAAGCGCCGCTTCGACCTCGCGCTCCAAATCGGCCGGGTAGCTCCGCTGGTTCGCGTAAAAGTGGGTACAGACTTCGGTCGTGATGGTGAAACCCGGCGGCACCGGTAGGCCGAGATTGGCCATCTCGGCAAGATTGGCGCCCTTGCCGCCCAGCAAGTCGCGCATGGCAGCCGTGCCTTCGGCCTTGCCGCCGCCGAAGGTGTAGACCCATTTCATGCCCGGGCTCCCGTGCGTGCCGGCCCCATGTGGACACGGTTGCAAGGGCTGCTTAGCCGCTGCGCTTCGGCGCTGCAACGGCGCTTGCCGCGTTGCACACCGATGCCATGGCGAAGCGCCGCGAGTAGGACCATGCTCGATGCGCCTCCCGTGAAGGAGGCGCCACGCAAGGGGGATAGTTCATGAACCTCAGTGCACCGACGCAAGTCGTATTCTGGATTTCGCTGATTCTGGTGGTTCTGGCCCTGATCGGATTTTTCTGGGTCGTGCCGTATGTGACCGCCTACGCCTTCTGGTACGCCGTCGCGAGCTGGGTCGTGCTCGCGGTCGGCTGCATGATGAAGGGCTCCTGACCTGCCAAAATCGTGACGCGGGCGGCGGCGTGCCGCCCGCGGCGCTTTCCACAACTTCCGATGTTCCCGCTTGCTCGATAGTAGGCGAGGGCGAATCCATGAATGATCGCGGTTCCTCCCGGCTGGGGGGAACTACAGGGGGAAAACCATGAAACTCAGCGCACCGACGCAGGTCGTTTTCATCATCTCGCTAATCCTGGTCATTTTGGCCTTGCTCGGCCAATTCGTGACCTCGATCCCGCTCGTCGCCCCGTACAAGTTCTGGCTCGCCATCGCGGGCTACGTGGTGCTCGCGGCCGGATGCATGATGAAAGGCGTCTGACGCTGCCGGAATCGAATAAGCGGGCGCACGCGTGCGCCCGTTTCGCTTTTTCGGTGCCCGCAGTCGATCAGCGGCCGAGCAGTCCGGACAGGCCGATGACGATGAGATAGGCCGCGACGATGAAATTCAGCAGGCGCGGAATGATCAGGATGAGAATACCGGCGATCAAGGCCACGACTGGCTGCAAGACGATGAGATTGAAGGTCATGGGTTGCTCCTCCTCGCTCCGGCTCGGCCCGGCGGGCGAATCGAGAGCGCCTGGAAGCATAAGCTGAAACGGGGCCGAGATTTGGTGGCAGCGCTACGCGGCCTCAGCCTTCAATGCGCGAGAAATCCCCGACCGTGCGGGTGGCGGCGCGGATACGGCCGAGCAGCTTGAGGCGGTTCTCGCGCAGCGCCTTGTCCTCGGCGTTTACCGTGACTTTTTCGAAGAACGCGTCGACCGGCGCGCGCAGCTTGGCGATGGCCGACATCGCCGCGGCGAAATCCTCGCGCTTGATTGCCTCCGCGACTTCCTTCTCGACTTTGGAGATCGCCGCGGCCAGGGCCTTTTCCTCGGGGGCCTGCAGGAGCTTGGGTTCCGGCTC
>JAABRB010000571.1 GCA_011391185.1 Betaproteobacteria bacterium | reverse complement strand
TGGGCGACGGCAAGCGGGTGCGCAGCCGCACGTTCGGCGAACTGCAAAGCCATTATTTATTCGCCGACCGGTTCGGGTGTACGCGGCGGTGGAAAACTACATCACTGAAGCGGCGGCGGCGTGTCGTTCGCGGGCGGAGTAAAAATGCTTCGCCAATAGTCCTTTCGGCCAAATTTCTGGCTCGAAGGGTCGGGGATGTACAACGTGTTCAGCTACGGAGTTGTTCGCAAGGCGGTATTCATCGAGGGTCTGTCGCGGCGCGAGGCGGCCGAGCGGTTCGGTAAGGACCCGCGAACGATCAAGAAGATGTGCGAGTTCTCGGCGCCGCCGGGTTATCGCCGATCCAAGCCGCCGGCGCGGCCGAAGCTTGATCCGTTCCGAGGCGTCATCGAGGCGATCCTTGCCGCGGATTTGCACGCGCCGGTCAAGCAGCGCCACACCGCCAAGCGGATTTTTGAGCGCCTGCGTGATGAGCACGGCTACTTGGGCGGCGCGACGGTGGTGAAGGATTATGTGCGCGGCGCGCGGATCACAGCGCGGGAGATGTTCGTGCCGCTGTCGCATCCGCCGGGCCATGCACAAGTGGATTTTGGTGAAGCCGTCGCGATCATCGCGGGGGTCCGCCAGAAGATCCATTTCTTCTGCATGGACCTTCCCCAATCGGACGCCGGCTTCGTCAAAGCCTACCCGGCCGAGACGACAGAAGCGTTTCTCGACGGCCATGTCGCAGCGTTCGCGTTCTTCGGCGGCGTACCGATCTCGATCCTCTACGACAACCTCAAGATTGCCGTGGCGCGCATCCTGGGCGACGGCAAGCGGGTGCGCAGCCGCACGTTCGGCGAACTGCAAAGCCATTATTTATTCGCCGACCGGTTCGGGCGTCCGGGCAAAGGCAACGACAAGGGCAATGTGGAAGGCCTGGTCAAATACGCGCGCAAGAATTACATGGTTCCGATCCCGCAGGCGGTGAGTTTTGCAGCGCTCAATGCCAAGCTCTTGGACAATTGCGTGCGCCGGCAGAATGACGTTGTTCGCGGCTCTGCCTCCACGATCGGGGCACGCATGACAGCCGACGCCGCCGCATTTAGAAATGATCCAGCCGGTCCATTCGAGCCATGCGAGAAAGCCGCCACGCGCGTCAGCGCGTTCTCGCTGGTGCGCTACCGCACGAACGATTATTCGGTTCCCACACGCTACGGCCATCGCGAAGTCCTGGTCAAAGGCTTCGTCGACGAGGTCGTCGTTGTCTGCGGTGCCGAGATCATCGCACGCCATGCCCGCTCTTATGCCAAAGCCGATCTGATCTTCGACCCGGTCCATTATCTGGAGCTGTTGGAGCGCAAGCCCGGCGCGCTCGATCAGGCGGCGCCCCTCCAAGGCTGGGACTTGCCCGATGAATTTGTGACGTTGCGACGCCTTCTGGAGAGCCGGATGGGAACGCGCGGACGGCGCGAATTTGTTCAAGTGCTGCGCCTCATGGAGATATTTGCGATCGAGGACGTCGCGGCCGCGATCAAGACAGCGCTGTCGCTCAGCGCCGTCAGCTTCGACGCGGTCAAGCAGTTGGTGGTCGCACGCGTCGAACGGCGCACCGTCAAGCTCGACCTGACGGCCTATCCTCATCTGCCGCGGGCCGAGGTTCGCACAACCAGGGCCGCCGATTATCTGGCGCTCACCAGTGCCCAAAAAGTCGGTATGGCGGCATGAGCGCGACCCCTGAGATCCTGCTTGCCCATCATTTGAAGCAGCTGAAGCTGCCGACAATCCTGCGCGAATACGACAAGGTCGCAGCCCAATGCTCGGCCGAGAAGATCGACCACCCGCGCTACCTGCTACGCCTCGTCGAGATGGAGCTTATCGATCGCGAACGGCGCGTCGTCGAGCGGCGCATCCGCGAAGCGCGGTTCCCGGCAGTCAAATCGCTCGACACGTTCGACTTCACCGCCATCCCCAGCGTCAATAAAATGCTGGTGCTGGAATTGGCGCGCTGCGAATTCGTCGTCCGCCGCGACAATGTGATTGCGCTCGGCAATTCCGGCACGGGCAAGACGCACACCGCGCTCGCATTGGGGCTGGCCGCCTGCCAGCGTGGCTTCTCCGTCGCCTTCTTCACCGCCGCCGGCCTCGTCCATCTGCTGAGCGAAGCGCGAGACGAGCGGCGCTTGTTGAAACTGCAAGCGCAATTGCAAGCCGTGAAGCTGCTGATCATCGACGAGTTGGGTTATGTGCCCCTCTCGCGTACCGGCGCCGAATTGCTGTTCGACGTCTTCTCCCAGCGCCACGAGCGCGGCTCGACCATCGTCACCTCGAACCTGCCGTTTGACGAATGGACCTCCGTGCTCGGATCGGAGCGGCTCACCGGTGCGCTACTCGACAGG
>JAABRB010000570.1 GCA_011391185.1 Betaproteobacteria bacterium | reverse complement strand
CGACAGGCTCACCCATCACGTCCACATCCTGGAGTTCAACGGCGACAGCTTCCGCCTCAAACATTCCACAACGCGCCGCAGAACCGCTACGCCGTCAGCTGAACCCCAGACCACAACCGAGCCCGGCTTCGATCCCGAAACCGGGGAAATCCTCGACGTCTGATCGCCGCCCGATCAAAGTCGTCAAACGCGAAGGGGGGCCAATTGGCCCCCCTTCGCGTTCAAGCCCCGCGCTCGTCATCCGTGATGTACTTTTACTCCGCC
>JAABRB010000059.1 GCA_011391185.1 Betaproteobacteria bacterium | reverse complement strand
CCAGCAGCCAGGCCGAGCTCGGCGACGTGAACGGCGCGCGAAACACGTTGCGCACCCTGGTGGACAAGTACCCGAAGAGCTCCGCGGCCGAGCAGGCCAAGCAGCGCCTGGCGCGACGCTAGGAGCGCCCGCAGGCGCGACTTAGAAGGCGGTTATCCGTCACGCAGAGCATTTGCTCGCGGCGCCAGACCCGTCGGCTAGAATCGTACCCCGTCGGCTAGAATCGTACCGCTTTGGCTAGAATCATAAAGACGCGGATCGGGCGTTCGGAGGGGGAACAATGACCGACGTGAATCCGACGACCCTGGTGCCCTACGTCACCTGGGGCGCCTTCGCTCTCGCCTTTGTGTTCGGTTTCGTGGGCAACAAGACGAATTTCTGCACCATGGGCGCAGTGTCGGACGTCGTCAACATGGGCGACTGGAACCGCATGCGCATGTGGCTGCTGGCAATCGCGGTTGCCATCGTCGGCGCGCAGCTCCTCGAGCTCGGGGGCGTCATCAAGCTCTCGAACTCGATCTACCCGGGTCCGAATTTCACCTGGCTCTCGTATATCGTCGGCGGCGTGCTGTTCGGTGTCGGCATGACGCTCGGCTCGGGTTGCGGCTCCAAGACGCTGATTCGCATCGGGGGCGGCAACCTGAAGTCGCTCATCGTCGTGGTGTTCATGGCGATTGCCGCCTACATGACGCTGCGTGGCCTGTTCGGGGTGTTCCGGGTGAACGCGCTCGAGCTGGCGAGCGTCCCGCTCAGCGGCGGCCAGGACCTTCCATCCCTCGCTGCAGGGATGTTCGGCGCCGAGCGGACGACGATGGTCTGGATCCTGATGATCGTCGTGGCCGGCGCGCTCGGTGCTTTCGCGCTGGCACCGCGCGAGTTCCGGACATCCGACAACCTGCTCGGCGGCGTGGTGGTCGGGCTGGTCATCGTCGGCGGCTGGTACGTGAGCGGGAAGCTGGGCTATGTCGCGGAGGACCCGAAATCGCTGCAGGAGGCATGGGTTGCCACCAACACCAACCGGATGGAGTCGCTCTCGTTCGTCGCGCCGCAGGCGTTCGGGCTCGAGCTGCTCATGCTGTGGACCGACGCGTCGAGAATTCTTACGTTCGGCATTGCCTCCGCGCTCGGCGTCGTGGCCGGATCAGCGTGTTATGCGCTGGTTTCGCGGACATTTCGCTGGGAAAGTTTTCGCGACGCCGCCGATACGGGGCGCCACGTCGTCGGTGGCGTGCTGATGGGATTCGGCGGCATCGTGGGCCTCGGCTGCACGATCGGTCAGGGCATCACGGGATTCTCGACCCTTGCGCTCGGCTCGATCATCACTTTCGCTGCGATCATCGCGGGCGCGGCGGTCACGATGAAAATCGAATACTGGCGGATGATGCGTGCGGCGTAGCGCCCGCAAGCGCTTGTTAGCAATCGGATCCGAAGGGAGTGCGCGGATGGAATGGGTCCCGCAGGGGCGACCGCATCGCCCGGAACGCGTGCCATCGGCGTGTTCCGCAGGCCCGTCGGAAGCGTCCATTCGTTGACACCCCTGACGTCGCGGAAATACAATCCCACCCTTTCTCTGGGCCGTTAGCTCAGTTGGTAGAGCAGCGGACTTTTAATCCGTTGGTCGTAGGTTCAAATCCTACACGGCCTACCAAAATCAGATACTTGGCGTTTCCGGAGTCCTGTCGCCGGGTCCTGCTGCAGCGCAGGATCGGTGGTGGGTCCGAATTCCCGGTATCGTTCTTGCTAGCAAGTCCGATCGTCCGCGGTAGATGGGCGCGGGACGGGTGGATCGGCCTGCAAGGCACCGCCCGCCCCCGCCCCCCGCGTGACACTATTGTGAGCATTCGGACGTCGCGTCACGATTCGAAATCATGGCCGTGAGCAAGACATTGATCCCATCGTCACTGGTCTCCTCGCTGGGGCTGCGGCGTGCCCGGGCGGAATCCGGCGTGAACGACGAGGACTACGTCTCGCTCGGAAAGACTTCGAACGCGAAGTCGCTCGACTCCGATGCCGACGAGGCACTTTTCCGGATGGTGCACGAGGAGGATTCCTTTGACCGGCTGCTCGACGTGCCTTTTGCGCTCAAGCATCTGCGCGACCTGCACGCGATCATGCGCCACGCCGTGGTGGTGCTCAACGAGCGCCGCGAGGACCTCACGCATCACATGCTCTTTCACCACGCGTTCGCGTCGTTCACGCTCGGATTCGCGCTGGGGCTGGTCGAGGCGCATCGCTCGAAGCTGATGGCGCTGCGCCCGGGCATGGCGGCGCTTGCGACGACGCCCGGGGCGGTCGCGGAGACCTGGGGCGTGGAGATTGCCACTTATTACCTGGCTTACGTGGACGTCGAGGGTGTATTCGGGAAGCGGGCCGACATCGACCTGTACGGTATCGGCGACGCCTGGCGCGATGTCGCAAACGAAGATCGCATCGATCAGTATCACGGCCTCGATCGCGTTGCCGCGGCCGGGCGCCAGGCGGCGCGCGCGTGGTTCGAGGAGGAGTCGGCCGACGTCCCGGCGGCCTTTGTCGATGCCGCGGCCGATTTCATCGAGGGCCCGGAGGATAGCCGGGCGCGCTGACCAAAGTCGTTCCTGCCGCCCCTCGCCCGAGGCCCTTTCTCCCGATGCAACTCGCGCCCCGCGCGAAGCCCGCTTATCATCGGGGCCGGCGACGTGCGGCCGGGAGTGCCGATGACCCAACTGCTGCTCGATCGAGTGAACCGGCGCCTGTGCGACGCGACGCGCGGCGAGTTCGACCCGCGCACGCGCGCCTGGCGCGAAGGCACGGTTCGTGGCGAACGCATCACGGTGCGCGACGCGGTCCGCTGGCTGCAGCGGGAGAGCGGTATGCCGTGCCGTGCCCCGGTGGGCGTGGTGGGCCCGCGCGACGCCCGGCCGGAACATCTCATCTTCGCCGAGCGTCTCGGACGGGGGCTGGCCGAAATGGGCATCACGGTGCTCTGCGGTGGCCTGACGGGCGTGATGGGCGCGGTATCGAAGGGCGCCAGCGAGTCCGGCGGCACGGTTGTCGGGGTGCTTCCGCAGGGCGATTGGCGCGATGCGAATCCGTACGTCACGGTCCCCATTGCGACGGGGATCGGCGAGGCGCGCAATGCAATCATTGCGCGCGCATCGCTCTGCGTCGTGGCGGTCGGCGGCGGATATGGCACGGTGTCCGAGATTGCGCTCGCGCTCCAGTTCGGCGTGCCGGTCTTTGGTCTGTTCGAGGGTGCGCCGCTCCCGGGCGCACGCGTGGTCGAGGATGTGAACGAGGCGCTCGAACAGGTGGCGGGGGTGATGCTCGCCCTGCTGCAATAAGTCACCACGAAGCGGTCCCGGTGTGACGGAATGGTTCACCCCGGGAAGGGTTCAACCGGTCTCGCGCGGCGAGAACGAGTCGCGACGCGGAATCGTTCCGCCGGGGCGACCCAAAGCAAGTGCCCCTGTCATCCCGTTGGCATATACTTTGCGAAGAAAAACAGCCCATTAGCGAAGCCGAACCGAATCCGTGTTCCAGCTCTGGCCCAAGGCCGCCACCGTCGAAGCCGTTGAATCCGCGACGCTCCCTGCGCGACCGTCGCGGGCGCGCGAGCTCGTGGGCAAACCGTTTCGCTATCTGGCGATCCTGACGCTCGCGGTGCTCCTCGTGGGAGGGTGGGCGTCGCTCTACTTCAAGGTGCGCGCGCTCGACTTGCAGGAGGCAGGCGGCGTGCTCGGCATGCTGCGCGAACTGAAGGGGATCGATCAGCGCTGGAGCGACCGTCTTATCGGCGAGCGGCTTGCCGCGGAGGCGCAGGACGGCCGGGCGCTCGCCGCGACGCAGGGGTCCGCAAGTGTGACAGCCGTCGCGCGATTGCAGGCGCAGCTCACCCAGCGCTCGTTCCAGCTCGGCGGTTTGCTTTCGGCGCAGAGCCTCTCCGCGTTGCGCGACGCGTTCGAGGAGAAGGCCCGTGCCATGGACGACTTCCACGTCGCGAATCGTGCGTATCGCGCATCGCTGGCGCGGCTCGTTCAGCGCAGCGATGCGATCGCCCGTGCCGCGCGGGCGCGCACCGGCGCGCGGGACGCACTGCCGGCAGCCGTCGAGCGCGACGCGGAGCGCGCCACCGCCGCGACGCTGACGTATGCCGCGCAGCCCGGGCCGGCAACGGAGGCGAGCGCGCAGGCGGCGATCGCGCGTCTCGCCGCCCTCGACGTTTCCGATCCCGAGCGCGGCCTGCTCGAAGAACTCGCCGCGGCTGCGCGAAAAGTCATCGACGATCGACGCGCGGAAGGCAACCTGTTCGGCGCCGCACTGCTCGCCTCGACCGGGCCGCGCCTGGACACCCTCACGAAGGCGTTCGAGCGCGAGTTCGGCAATGCGGTCGACGAATCCGAGCGTTATCGGCTCTACCTGCTTGTCTACTCGGGCCTGCTCCTCATCCTCGCCGCTTATCTCGGGTGGCGCCTGACGCACAGCTATGCCGTCATCAATCGCATCAATCTCCAGTTGCGCGATGCGAACGAGACCCTCGAGCACCGGGTGACGGAGCGCACGCGCGAACTGTCCGACGCACTGCGCCAGCTGCAGGAGCAGGAGATGCTGCTCATCCAGAGCGAGAAGATGTCCTCGCTCGGGCAGATGGTGGCGGGCGTCGCGCACGAGGTGAACACGCCGCTCGCCTACGTCAAGTCGAGCCTCGACACCGTGAACAATCGCATGCCTGAAATCGCCAGCCTTGCCGAGGCCACCGATCGGCTGCTCGAGATGCTGCAGTCCCCGTCGACCCCCGAGGCCGACCTGTCGGCGCATTTTCAGCGGGTTTCGGCGATGCTGGAGGAGACCAAGAGCCGTGGCATGCTCCGCGAGCTCGACACGCTCGTGAAGGACGGGCTGCACGGGATCGGCCAGATCTCGGAGCTCGTGACGAACCTCAAGGACTTCGCGCGACTCGATCGCAGCAAGGTGTCGGACTTCGATCTGAACGAGGGCGTTCAGAGCGCGCTGAAGATTGCCCGCAATCAGCTCAAGACCAAGACGGTCCGGACGATGTTCGCGACGATCCCGGCGGTCAGTTGCTCGCCCTCCCAGATCAATCAAGTGTTCCTGAATCTCATCACCAACGCCGCGCAGGCCACGCCCGACGAGGGCGGAACGATCACCGTGCGCACCGCGATTCACGGCGCCGATCACGTGATGGTCGAGGTGAGCGACAACGGCCATGGCATACCGGAGGATCTGTTGCCGAAGATTTTCGATCCCTTTTTCACGACCAAGCAGATCGGCAAGGGCACCGGCCTGGGGCTCTCCATCGTCTACAAGATCGTGGAAAGCCACGGCGGCCGTATCGAGGTCGATTCGAAGCAGGGCGTCGGCACGCGCTTTCGGGTGATCCTCCCGGCGAAATCCGCCGCTCCCGCTCCCGCTCCAGCTCCCGCAGTCGCTGCCGCATGACCACTGCGCGTCGATTCGCATGAAGAACGTTCGCAAGATCGGGAAATACGAGGTCGTCGGCGAGCTCGGCAAAGGCGCGATGGGTGTGGTCCACAAAGGCTACGACCCGGCGATCCAGCGCAATGTGGCTCTCAAGGTGATCCGCAAGGACGATCTTGATCCGGCCGACAGCGTGGCGGTGCTGGAGCGCTTCAAGCGCGAGGCGCAGGCGGTCGGCAAGCTGCACCATCCGAACATCGTCGCGATCTACGACTACGGCGAGGACGACGAGTTCGCATTCATCGCGATGGAGCTCGTGAGCGGCCGTGCGCTGCGCGAGCACATCCGCTCCGGCTACCGGCCGGAGCTCAAGGAGTTCCCGGAGATCCTGCTGCACCTGCTCGAGGGACTCGAGTACTCGCATATGCAGGGTGTCGTTCATCGCGACATCAAGCCGGCGAACGTGCTCATCAGCGACATGGGCGTTGCCAAGATCAGCGATTTCGGGATTGCCCGGGTCGAGGCCTCGCATCTCACCAAGCTGGGCGAGGTTCTCGGCACGCCGTTCTACATGGCGCCCGAGCAGTTCAGCGGCTCGGCGGACGAACGGAGCGATATCTATTCGGCGGCGGTAATCGTCTACGAGGTTCTCTGCGGGAAACGGCCGTTCGACGGGGTCGGCGCGCCCCTCATGAAGAAGATTCTCGAGGACATGCCGCGGCCGCCTTCGAGCTTCGACCCGCGGCTGCCTCGCGAGATCGACGCGGTCATGGCGAGGGCGCTCGCGAAGGATCCGGCGGCGCGCTACCGGAATGCGCGCCAGTTCGCCGGCGCGCTGCTGCAGGCGTTCGAAAGTCGCGGGCGAATATCGCAGCCGCTGCCGGTCCAGGACGAGAGCGACACCGGAAAGCAGCTCGACGGCGGAATCGCCGAGGGTGGAACCATCTCCGGAAGGGCCGCGGCACTGCGGCGCAATCTGGGGGACCGGAAACCGGAGAATAGCGCGGCCGATCCCGCATCCGGGTCGGCGGCCACCGCAACGCGTCGCCCGGCGCTGCTGTTCGTCGACGACGAGGAGCGCGTCGTCAATGCGTTGCGCTCCGTGTTCAAGGATTCCTACCGTGTGGTCACGGCGACCGGCGGAGAGCAGGCGCTCGGCATGGTCCGTCGCGAGAGATTCCATGTCGTCGTGAGCGATCAGCGCATGCCGGGAATGCTCGGTGTCGATCTGCTGCGCGAGGTCAAGGGGATCGCGCCCAACTCGGTGCGCATCCTGCTCACCGGCTATTCGGATCTCGCCGCGATCGTCGGCTCGGTGAACGAGGGGGAGGTTTACCGCTTCATCCACAAGCCATGGCAGCAGGAAGATCTGATGGCGACGGTCTCCGAGGCCGTGACCATCGCGATCGCGCTCGAGGCGAGCCCGCCGCCGCGCACGGCAACGAAGGCCGATAACGACGTCACGGTGCTGGTGCTCGACGATCCGGCGCTTGCCCGCGCGACGCGCGAGATGCTGGGTGATCTGGCGCACGTCGAGCACGCGGTCACGCTCGAAGAGACGCTGCGCATGTTCGGCGAGCGGGAGGTGGCGGTATTGATCGCCGATCTCGAATCGCGTCGCGTCGACAACACCGTTCTGTTCAAGGTGCTCAAGCAGGAGCATCCGGGGACGCTGGTCATCGTCACCACCCGGGCCTCCGACTCCGAGCTCATCATCAGTCTGATCAACGAGGCGCGTATCTTCCGGTTCGTGAACAAGCCCGTGAATCTCACGCTTCTGCAAAGCCACGTCGTGGCGGCGCTCGAGCGCTATCACACTTTCAAGCAGGCGCCCGCGCAGATCAATACCCAGAAGGCGATTGCCTCCCGGGAGGTCGTCGATTCGACCGTCGGCCGGTCGATACTGGAGTCGCTGCGCTCGATCGGCGGCCGATTTGCCTCCGCATTTCGCGGCTAGCGGGGCCGGAGTGAGGAATTTGTGCCCGTCCGGACGCGGGCGGGCGTCGGCCGGGGGTCATCGTTGGGCTATTCTTGAGCGCTAACCCCGCCGCTATGCAGGCCATTCGCCGAATCCGCGATTTCCGCCAGTACGGCCTCGACCTCGTCACCGGCCGGGCCTGCCCGTACGGCATGCGGTATCTTTTTCGGCTGACCGAGGATGGCGCACAGCACGTGCGCGAATTTCTGGGAATGAACGTCGCGACGCGCGCAAGCGACACCGTGGTCGACCTCGCGAAGGCCACGCAGGAGCAGAAACTGGTGACGGTCATGCTCTCGCGCGAGACGCTCAAGTCGCTCGGCATCTTCCTGATGTTCAATGAGCACCAGTGTGTCGCGGTGGTGATCACGCCCACGGGCGAGATTCTCGGATGCGAGACCGCAGTGGAAGTCGAGACGGCACGCAGCGAGAACAGCACCGCCGAGCGTCCGTGCGGCGTGCGCTGGCGCAAGGCCTCGATGAAGGATCGCGGCACGCCCGACGACGGCCTCGCCGCGGCCTGAGTCCCGCCGCCCCGGAAGTCACCGACTGTTCGTCCTGAACGGCCGGTTGCAGTAGTCCTCCGAGTGGCCCAGAGCTGATCTCTCGCCCGGGATCGCCGCGATCGCGGCCGCGTGGGATAATGTGACAGGTTCATCTGCGGGTCCGCTGTGCGCGATCCGCGCGCGGGCCGTGCAAATACCCGTCACGATCCCAACCCGAGCGGAGACACGACATGGCTGGCAACTTCATCGACATCCCCGCCGCCGACGGCGGCGCCTTCAAAGGGTACCTGGCAGTCCCGTCCACGAAAAAGGGGCCCGGCATCGTTCTCATCCAGGAAGTCTTCGGCGTGAACAATCACATCCGCTCGGTGGCCGACAGCTACGCCGCCGCCGGATACGTCGTGCTCGCTCCCGATGTTTTCTGGCGCATCCAGCCCATGTTCGACGTGGGCTACGATCCGGAATCGATCGCCAAGGGCCGTGCGATGAAAGGCCTGACCGATATCGCCAAGGCGGTCGCGGACGTGGCCACGACGGTCAGCGCACTGCGCGCGCGCAGCGACTGCACCGGCAAGGTGGCTTCGGTCGGCTACTGCATGGGTGGGTGGCTCTCCTTTCTCGCCGCGGCGAACGCCGGCGTGGACGCCGCGGTGTGCTATTACGGCGGTGGCATCGACGGCTCGCTCGCCCAGGCACCGCGCGCGGTCTGCCCGATCCTCATGCACTTCGGCGAGAAGGATGAGCACATCCCGCTCAGCGCCGTGGAAGCGACTCGCGGCGCTTTCAAGGGGCGCAGCAACGTCGAGATCCTGGTCTACGAGGGCGCGGGTCACGGCTTCCACTGCGACGAGCGCGGCTCCTACAACGCTGCCGCGGCGAAGCTCGCTCGCGATCGGTCGATCGCATTCCTGAAAAAGGCGATTGCCTAGTGTCCCGAATCAGAAATTCGCCGAAGAAAACCGCCCAGTTCGCCGCCAGGCGTCGTTCCGCTCCTTGCCAAGACGGCCAGTCTGGGCTGCGTCGCGCGCCTAGCCTGCCGGCGAACCGAGCGGTTTTCGCTTGCCTTCGGCGTACTCGTCGATCATGGATAGGGCAGTTCCACCTGAGAACTTGTTCAACGAATCCCTGATTCGGGACACTAGCGAATGCGTGAGCAAAGGGGCGCGTCGCCGCGGGCGCTGGCCGCCATGCGGGTGGCGAGGCCGGAGGTCGCATGCTAGCCTTTATGAATTCGTATCCATTCAGATGAATTCGTGTCAATTCAGCCTAGCAGTCCATGCCGAGTAAATCGCTCGAATCGATTGTTCAGGATGCCGCCGAGGAGTGCGGCTGGGACGATGCGGCCGTCATCGAAGTCCTGCAAGACTTCATCGACCAGTTCGCCGACATCGACGAGTTCGAAAGCTTTCTCCAGACCCGCGTGCGCGCGGGGAGGGCTGCCGCAGAGGACGCGGGCGACGAAAAGGGCGAGGGCGAGGAGGACGACCGCTAGCGCGCTGCGGCGCGGTTCAACGGGAATTCCGCACGCAACCGGGCCAGCGGGTCGCCTCCGTCGAGGCACATCGTCCAGCGCTCGAACTCGCCGCGCGGCATCACGAAATGGATGCCGCACCAGATCCGGTCCCAGTCCCCGGTTTGGATGGCGCCCAGCTCACGCCGACCGTCCGGAAGCACTGCATGGCGGCGCAACGGGTCGAATGCGATCACGTCGCCCGGCTGGTCAGCCCGCGTCACCTCGCCGCCCACCTGCAAGCCGAGCCCGTCGCTCGCAAGCATCCAGTAGACGAATACCTCTCCCTCCCACGGTTCATCGTTGTGACGGCCGAGGCAGGAGGTGTAGACCAGCAGGGTGTCCGAAACGAAGAGATCGTCCGGCATCGCCAGCCGCCGGCGCGCCTCCCAACCGAGTTCGTCAGCAAGAAACGCCTCGCCGACCGCGCGGGGTTCGAAGCCTTCCCGATCGATCGCGGCGTACTCCGCCGAATCGCGGTTCCAGGGTCCGGAGTGGAGAAACGCCAGGCATGCTGCGCTGATGCGCTCCGGAACAGCCTGCCGGAACAACAGGCGCTTGCGGTTGAAAAAGGACTGTCTCATGCGAATCCGATGCGGATTATCCGTGAATGCCGTCTGCGGCGCTTCGATGGCGGCCGCCTGCCGGAAGTCCGTGCCCCGACCCCGCACAAGAGCGCGCGCCGCCTGAGATAATCCCTGCCCCGGCGGCGGACCGGCCGCCGCGCGGCGTTTCCATGTTCCCGCAGACCGAGTGCCCCGCATCCCGATGAGCCCATCCGATCCGCGTCCGATCATCGCCATCACCATGGGCGACGCCGCCGGCGTCGGGCCGGAGGTGATCGTGAAGGCGCTGGCGCATGCCGACGTCTATGCGCGCTGCCGCCCGCTCGTGATCGGCGACGCCGGCCGGCTCGAGGAGGCGATCGCGCTCTGTGCGCTGGCGCTCAGGGTGGCGAGCGTCCTGCGTCCTGCGTCGGGCGCGTACGCGGGCGGTGTCATCGATTGCCTGGATCTCGGTCTCATACCGAAGGGGCTCGCGTTCGGCGAGCTTTCGAAAGCAGCCGGCGAGGCGGCTTACCGGTACGTCGAGAAGGCGACGGCACTGGCGGTTGCCGGGGAGGTGGACGCCATCTGCACCGCGCCGCTCAACAAGGAGGCGCTGAATCTTGCCGGACACCACTATCCGGGCCACACCGAGCTGCTCGCGGAGCTTACCCAAACGCCCGAGGTTTCCCTGATGCTGGTCGCACGCGGGTTGCGGGTCATTCACGTGACCACGCATATGGGGCTGCTCGACGCGATTGCGAAAATCGAGCCGGGCCTCGTCGCAAGGACCATCGAGCGCGCACACGCGGTTGCGACACGCGCCGGAATTCCGAACCCGCGCATCGCCGTGTGCGCAATTAATCCGCACGCCGGCGAAGGCGGGCTTTTCGGTCGCGGCGAGGAGGAAGTGAAGCTCCTGCCCGCCATCGACGCGAGCCGCGCGCGCGGCTGGAACGTCGAAGGGCCGTTGCCCGCGGACACGCTCTTCTATCGCGCGGGACGCGGCGACTTCGATATCGTCGTCGCGATGTACCACGACCAGGGGCACGGGCCGGTGAAAGTGATGGGCGTCGAACACGGGGTGAACGTCACGGTGGGACTGCCCGTGATTCGCACCTCCGTGGACCACGGCACCGCATTCGACATTGCGGGCAAGGGAACGGCCGATGAGCGCAGCATGCTGGAGTCGCTGCGGATCGCCATCGAGCTCGCAGCCACACGCGAAGGGGAGCGGGCATGAGCATCGACTGGTCGCGGGTCGTTTCGATCGAGGACTTGCGGCGACTTGCGCGGCGGCACGTTCCCCATCCGCTTTTCGGCTTCATCGACGGTGGCGCAGAGGACGAAGTCGCGCTCGCCGACAATCGCGGGGCGTACGACCGGTGGAAGTTTCGCCAGCGGGTTTTCGCGGACGTATCGAAGATCGATACCGAGGTCGATCTGTTCGGCCAGCCGATCCGGTTTCCGCTCGCCATCTCGCCGACCGGGCTCGCCGGGCTCGCCTGGCCGCGCGCCGAGGTGGCCCTCGCCCGTGCGGCGGCTGCGTACGGCATTCCCTTTACGCTCGCTACGCCCTCCACATCCTCGCTGGAGCGGGTCGCGCGCGAGGCCGGCGGCCGGCTCTGGTTCCAGCTCTACGTGCTGCGCGATCGGGACTACACGATGAAGCTCGTCGGGCGCGCGCGGGCCGCGGACTACGAGGCGCTTGTCATCACCGGGGACGTGGCGGTCGCCGGAAAGCGCGAGCGCGATCCGCGGAACGGGTTCACCGTTCCCCTGCGCCCGCGTCTCGCCAATATGGTCGGTCTGCTGGGCCATCCGAAATGGCTCTGGCAGATCGCAACGCACGGCGTGCCGAAGATCGAGAACCTCGCCGACTGGCCGGTTGCCGACGTCGGCACGCAGACGCTTGCCGCGATGGCGGCGGCGCAGTTCGATTCTTCGCTCGACTGGGAAGCCCTGCAGCGGCTGCGTGACGCGTGGCCGCGCAAGCTGTTGCTGAAGGGCGTGATGACGGCCGAGGACGCGGAGCGGGCCGTGGCGCTGGGCGCCGACGGCGTGGTCGTCTCCAATCACGGGGGTCGGCAGCTCGATTGCACGGTGGCGCCGATCGACGCGCTGCCGGAAGTCGTGCGCGCCGCGGGCGGAAAGCTTGCGGTGCTGATCGACGGCGGGGTGCGGCGCGGCTCGCACGCGATGAAGGCGCGTGCGCTCGGGGCGACGGCGGCGATGGTCGGCCGGGCGACGCTCTACGGCGTCGCCGCCGCGGGTGAGGCAGGCGCCCGCCATGCGCTCGAGATCCTCACCACCGAGATCACGCGGTCGATGGCGCTGCTCGGCCGGACGGTCGTGCGCGAACTCGATCCCGGAATCATGCAGCGCGATTAAGCCACGCTACGTGCGCCGCGCTTTTGGGCGCGGATAGAGGTTGACGATCGCCGCGGGATCCAGTTCACCTTCGCCGCGCGCGTCGAGCTCGCTGTAGAGCGCGAGGACCTGCTCGGACACCGGCAGCGGCGTTCCGCTCTCGCGCGCGACGTCGAGCGCCGTGCCGACATCCTTGACGAACAGGTTGGCGGCGGCGAGCCGCTCGGTCCAGCCGTTCACCATGCGTGGCGTCCACGTCTGGAGCGGACGCGAGTCGGCCTGGCCGCCGGCGAGTGCCTGCGGAAGAAGACCGGCATCCACGCCCGCGCTTTCGGCCAGGCGCACCGCCTCGGCGACGATGGCAATGGTGGTCCCGACGATGATCTGGTTGCAGAGCTTGGTGGTCTGCCCGGCGCCGTTCGGACCCATGTGCGTAATATTGGTACCGTACGCCGCAAGGACCGGCGTCACGCGCGCGATCGTGTTCGCGTCGCCGCCTGCCATGATGGCGAGCGCACCCCCGCCTTCCGGACCGGGGACGCGCCCCGATACCGGCGCGTCGATCCACTCCATGCCGTTCATGCGCTTCAGGCGAGCCGCGAACTCGCGCGTCGCGTCGGGCCGGATGCTCGCGTGATCGACCAGCACCTTTCCCTCGCCCGCTGCGGTCGCGATGCCGCTCGGTCCGAACACGATTTCCTCGACCGCGCGCGTATCGAGCAGGCTCATGAGCACGATGTCGGCGGCGGCCGCGACTTCGGCGGGCGTGGCTGCGGCGCGGGCACCGCGCTCGAGGGCAGGCGCAAGCTTCGCTGGCGTCCGGTTCCAGACCGTCACGGCATGGCCATGCGCGAGCAGCCGCAGCACCATCGGCATGCCCATGATTCCCAATCCAAGAAAGCCGAGCTTCACTATCCGTCGCCTCCATGCGTTCAACTGAACGACAAGCGTAGCCGATCCGCGGCGGATCCGGGGGGCGTCACGCCGCGCAATCGCAGGAAACCTGAATTGTTCGGATGGTCAACGATTTCGCGTCGGGGTTACAATTCCCCGCAGTGTCGCCCCATCCGCAGCCACCGCGCGCGAGGGGCGCTGCGCTCAAGTTCTCCAAGGACCGACACCGGATGACCCTCCGCATCGACTTCCCGCCGGAGCGCGCCGCGTATTACCGCGCGCAAGGCTGGTGGACCGACGAGCTGATCGGAGACTGGCTGGCGCGCGCCGCCCGTGCGACGCCGGATCAGGCG
>JAABRB010000569.1 GCA_011391185.1 Betaproteobacteria bacterium | reverse complement strand
AGGCGAATCGGCCGCTCGGGATAATTCTGTGCGGACAAACCCGCGGCCTGCCCCAGCGCAAGCAGGGTAGTAGCGACGAACACCGTTTTCAGTATCGGACGCATTATCGTCATTGCAGATCAATCCTTTGTTCTTCGCATTCGGCCGGGAAGAGGCCGTTGATGCGCCCGATAATGGTAATCTAGAATGTCGCGGGTAACTCATGGGACATATCGCCGAGATCCACCTCGGCACGCGTAGCGTGCTGGGGTATCTTCTCTCACTCGTCCAGAAGATCGCGCATCCAGACGTGGCCAATCCGGACCGGCGGCGGTCCCGCGCGCCGCCTGCGGGTGATCAGGTTGTGATGCGCCCAGTGGTCCTTTTGAACATGCGAAATATCCGCGCGTTGGGGCAGAAGCTATTGTCGCCTTCGGCTTTTCCTGCGAGCCACCTGTCGCACAAGTCCTCGGCCCCGCACTTGCTGCACCGGCTTCGCATGTCTCGTATGATGGCCTCGGTGTCACCCTGCCTGGCAACTTCGGGGTCCACGCCAGCACGCGTCAGCATTTGCATCATGCGTCTTTCCGAGGCTGCCTCGGTGTCTCTTAAAAACCATACGAGGAGGGCAACGCCCGCGGCCACCATGAATATGGCCGCGCCGATCTCGAACAATGTTGGGTTCATGGTCCAGTCCTCCAATTGACTCCGCTTCTTATCATCCTACCGGACCGTAGCCGTTGTTTTGAGATAGATCAACAAATAAGGAAAATGTAAGGGGTCAGCCGTGCGATTTCTTCCGAGCATGCGGGTCAGCGCCGCGATCCACCTCGGCACCCGCAGTGTGCTGGAGTTTCTTCTCTCACCGGTCCAGAGGGTCGCCCACGAGGCAGAGCGGTAGCGGTTTGCAAAACTGAAGGCGGATGTGCGGCCGCCTTTGCCTGCAAGGCCCCGTTGCCAAGATTGGCCGAAAATCCAGTTGCGAGGGTCAGTTCCTCTTGAGGCCTATCGCCTTTACGACTTTGCCCCAGCGCTCGTAATCCCGGCGTATCTTGGCTCCGAGCTGCTCCGGCGTCAGCGCCTCGGGATCGACGGATGCCGCGATGAGTCTTGAACGGATTTCGGGACTGCTGGTAACCTGTGCCGACACCTGGTTGAGGCGGCTGATGATTGCGCGAGGCGTGCCAGCGCGCGTTAACACGGCATACCAGGACGTCGCCTCATAACCGGGCAGAACTTCGGCGATCGCAGGCACGTCGGGCAACGAGGGCACGCGCTTGAGGCCCGTGATGCCAAGCGCGCGCACCTGCCCGGACTTGATGTAGGCAAGGCCTGACGACAGCGCGGACATCAGCATTTGAATTTCTCCTGAAGTCACGGATCGCGTTGTATTTGAGCTTGATCAGGTGCGGTGCAGTCGCCGCCGTTCCGTTGGCCATGACGCACAACGTGTATCCGTCGGCGGGAGCCTGCAACAGAAGTTCACCGGCGATAACACCACCTGCGCCCACCCTGTTGTCGACGACCAGCTGCTGGCCGAGCAGTTCCGTCAGTTTCGCCGCAAAAATGCGGGTCACGACGTCGGTCGGCCCTCCCGCGGCCTGTGCGACGATCATGCGGATCGGCTTCGTCGGATAGTCTTGTGCCGTGGCGAGCGAAGGAACGATGCTCGCGATGGTGCTGAGTACCATCGAAATTGCGGTTGCCTTGTTCATGGCAGGTCTCCGGCCTCAAACGCCCAGTGCATAACACGGCCGGCGGGGATCGGCGCCGCCCTCCAGCAGACCCGTTTCTTCCCTGACGCGAATCGCACACACGGCCCCGGCGCGCCATTCCAGTTCGCCCCACGGCGCCACCTTGTGTCCGAGCTTGGCGAGTGCATCCGCGGTCGACTTGTCGATGCGGCCTTCGAGATTGAGCCGGCCGGGGTGATAGGCGTGCGGCTCGGAGGAGGACGGGAAGCTGTAGGTGGCGAAACGCGGGGCCTCGACCGCCGTCTGTGCGTCCATGCCCCAAACCACGATATTCAGGAACACCTGCAGCATCGCCTGTGGCTGAATGTCGTTGCCGGGGGAACCGAACGGCATGAAAAGCCTGCCGTTCTTGAACGCGAGGGCCGGGTTCGGGGTGAGGCGCGGCCGCTTGCCGGGTGCGAGCGCCGCAGGATGAGCAGGGTCCGTCCAGGACTGCGATCCCCGCGATGACGGGCACAAACCGGTGCCCGGGATGACGGGCGTCGCGCTCGAGCCGTCGCTCGGCGTCGCCGAAAACGCGTTTCCGTCGCGGTCCACGACGCCGACGTAGGAGGTATCCGCGAGCGGCGCCGGTTCGCCGTACGCGGGTTGAGGGAGCGGCCTTGCGCGCGGCGAACCCTGAACATTACCCGCGGGCGGCATTTCCGCCCAGGCTTCCGAGGTCCGGATCAACTGGCGCCGGGTCGCTGCGTATTCCCGGGATAACAGCGCGTCCAGCGGCACGTCGACAAATTTCGGATCGCCGTAGTAACGATCGCGATCGGCAAACGCGAGCTTGAGCGCCTCGGTCAAGTGATGGATGTAGGAAGGCGAGTTGTGCCCCATCGCCTTCAGATCGAACCCGGAAAGCAGATTCAGCGCCTGGGGCAAAACCGGGCCTTGCGACCAGGGGCCGCACGCGTGCAACTCGATACCCTGGAA
>JAABRB010000568.1 GCA_011391185.1 Betaproteobacteria bacterium | reverse complement strand
GCGACGATGATGTCGGCCGGTACGCCGTATCGTGCTTCGCCCCGCGCAAGTGTCCGTGCATTGTCTGACCAGAACCGGGCGCCCGCCTGGATGCGTCGCTCGTTCAGAAAATTCGCCCGATAGGCCTGCCAGGAGCGCTCGCCCCGCGGTTTCGGCGTGATGAGGCGGATCACGTCCGGATCGACGCGTGCCTTGCCGAAGAGCGTCGCGAGCTCTTTGCTGACGAAGCCGTGCCGGGTGGACATCTCCGCAATGAAGGACTGCACCGCGGGACGCTCGCTGAATCCGGGCTGGGCGGCGGCCGATGCCGTGCATATCGCCGTGGCGAGTGCGCCGATCGAGCGCCTCAAATCCGGAACTCCCGCACGAGTGCGCGCAGGCGGGACACGCCGCCCCGGTCGGTTGCGGGCCCGTAGCGCAGATCGATGTAGAGCATGGTGATGGCGTCGATGCTCCGTGCGACGTTCGGGTGCGCGCGTACCGCGCGCGTGCCGAAAGCCCGCGGACCTTCGCTGTCGCTGCGTCGCGTTCCGCGCCGCTGCAGCTTCGTGCAGAACCTCAACCAGGCCGCCTGCACAGCGTCGCTCGGCCTGGCCCGGCGCAGCAGCCAGAATGCGAATACCGCGATGACGATGCCCACCGTCCAGAAGAGCATCTGTGCCATCGCCTGCCAGTTGGCCTCGGGCATTCCGAGCCGGTTGAAAAGGCCCCGCTGCCGCTCGGGGTTGTAACCGAGCACCCATTGATTCCAGTAGTTCGCAAGCGCCTCCCAGTTGAATCGCAACGTGCGCAACCACGTCAGATCGCCGCGCGCCAGGAATGGTAGCGGTTCTTCAGCCGAAATGGCGGCCGCGAGACCGGATTCGACGCGCAGCGGCACGGCTACGGCAGTGGGATCGACGCGTACCCAGCCGCGCTCGTCGAGCCACACTTCAGTCCAGGCATGGGCGTCCGCCTGGCGGACGACGATGTACCCGTCCACCGGGTTCACCTCGCCACCCTGGTATCCGGTGACCACGCGCGTCGGCACTCCGGCCGCACGCATCATGAAGGCGAACGCAGAAGAGAAGTGCTCGCAGAATCCGCGCTTGGTGCCGAAGAGAAAATCGTCCACCGAGTCGCGACCGAGCGGTGGCGGGTTGAGGGTGTACCCGAGCCCGGCGCGGCGAAAGAATTCGATTCCGCGGAGGAGGATCTCCGCGCGATCGGCCGAGTCGCGTGCCCACTGCCCGGCGAGCGCGGTGGCTTTGGGGTTGAAGTCGGTCGGCAGGCGAAGTGCCGTATTCAACTCCTGCTCGGCGTCAACGCTCATCGCCTTGTAATCGAGGAACGAGCTCATCGCGTAGCGCGTGCGCGTGCGCACGGGGACGCGTGACCGCAGCTGGAAGTCCGCGGTGACGTCGGCATTGGGCGGGACGCGCCCCGGAAGATCGAGCGCGAACAACCAGCGGCGATTGTGCGGCTCCACGGTCACGGTGTAAGTGAGCGGCGGTCCCGTGGGAACGAAGTCGGCCCGGTGGGCGAGCGTCTCGCTGCCCGGCGCCCAGCTGCGGCCGTCGAAATCCCAGAAAACCGGCCCGCGCCAGTAGAGAAACTTCTTGTGGGGCGCCGGGTCGTCGAATTGCACGCGAAACGCAATCGCATCGGAACGTGACAGCGAGCTGATCGCGCCCGGAGTCATCGAGTCGGAAAGCCCGGTCATGCCCGAGTACGCATCGATCGGCATACCCCATAGCGGGCCCTGAACACGCGGAAAGAACAGGAACAGGATGAGCATCATCGGCAGGCCTTGCGCGAGCAGCACGCCGGCAGTCTTGAAGTGACTCTGCAACGGACGTCCCGGCGCATTGAAGCTGATCAGCGCCGCGGTGAGTACGAGCACCGTGACGAGCGTCAGCGCGGCGGTCGTCATGGTCTCGCTGTAGAAGAAGCTCGTCAGTGCGAGGAAATAGCACAGGAAAGTGACGATGACGGCATCGCGTTGCGTGCGTGTCTCGAGGAGCTTGAGCGCCAGGAACAGCACCAGCATCGTTACACCCGCGTCGCGGCCGAAAAGCGTGCGATGCGTGACGAAGACGCCGACGACCCCGAAGATCACCAGGCCGAAGAGCAGCCAACGCCGCGGCATGCGTTCGCCGCGCCATGCCGCCCACGCGCGCCAGCCGACCGCCGCGATGGTGAGCGCGCTGACCCACCACGGGAGGCGCGGAATATGGGGTGCCGCGGCGAGCGCGACGCCCGCGAAAAGCACCATCAGGCTAGCGAGCGTTGGGGCGGGGTTCATAGAGCGCGAGCGCCTTCAGGCATTCGTCCCGATGGGTGGGGCCGTGCGCCGGCTTGATCGTCTTGCCCGGCAGGAGCAGGCCGTAGGCGTATCCCTCGCGTTCGGCGTGCAGCACCCAGCCGGAAAGGCGCGAGAGCCGCTGCTCGAGATCGAGCCCGTCGAGGAGGTCGGCGAAATCCAGCCAGAGTTCCTCGGCGCCTCTACCCGCGAATACCTTGGTCAGCACGCCGTTGCCGTGCGCCACGGACTTCCATGCGATGTGACGCGGCGAGTCGGTCGGCTGATACGGGCGCAGACCCGCGAAATCGTCGGTGCCGATCCCGGCACTCAATGCCGCACCAGTGTCCGGAATGAGCTGTGCGGGAGGGAGCGGGGCATCGTCC
>JAABRB010000567.1 GCA_011391185.1 Betaproteobacteria bacterium | reverse complement strand
ATAGGCCATCTCGGCGCCTCCGGTCTCGTCGCACATGCCGCGGCCCGCGCGCCCACGGCGCGGCGCGCCATGCATCGGTGGCTGGGTAGGTAGGATTCGAACCTACGCATGTCGGAATCAAAATCCGATGCCTTAACCAACTTGGCGACTCCCCAATGCGAACTCTCAACGGGCAGCAAGCGGGTGGCGGTCGAGTCCCCTGACCGCAAAGCCACGCATGCTCTCGGGAATGCTTGCCACGACTGCTCGCGCCTCGGCCTCCGACGCGAACTCCGCGAAGACGCTCGATCCCGAGCCGCTCATTCGCGCGTCGCCGAAGCCCCTCAGCCAGGCGAGGTGCTTGGCCACGTCGGGGTACCTCGCACACACCACCGGCTCCAGGTCGTTGCGGCCGAAGCCCTTGAAAAAGGCCGTAATTTTGATGGGTTTCGCAGCGCGTGTCAATTCGGGCGCGGAGAAGATTTCCGCCGTCGAGACAGCCACTTGCGGCGTCAGGACCACGTACCACGCAGGCGCCGGATCGAGCGCCGTGAGCACCTCCCCGATACCTTCTCCGAACGCATTGCGGCCAAAGAGGAAGAACGGCACGTCGGCGCCGAGCGGGATCGCGAGGGTGGCGAGCTCGCCGTGCGACAACCCGGTGCGCCAGATGCGGTTCAGCGCCATCAGCGTGGTCGCGGCATCCGAACTGCCGCCGCCCAGACCGGCGCCCATCGGGATGTGCTTTTCGAGGCGAATCGAGGCGCCGGCGGGCACGCCCACCGCGTTCTTGAGCGCCCAGGCCGCTCGCAAAGCGAGATTCCGCCCGGCGGGCACGCCGGGAAGTTCGGATTCGAGCCGGATCGCACCGTCATCGCGCGGCGCGATCGTGACCCAGTCGCAGAGATCGATGAGCCGGAACGCGGTCTGCAGCAGGTGATACCCGTCGGACCGCCGTCCGATCACGTGCAGGAAGAGATTCAGCTTCGCGGGCGCGGCAAATCGCGCGGTCTCGGTCATTGCGGCGCCACCGCCCAGGAGTCGATCGTCAGACGAATGTCCAGGCCGTCGCGCGTGAGCCGAAGGCGTGTCGGAAGGCCTGCCTGATCGTCGTACGCAAGATACTCGATCGTCCAGCCGAGCTGCCGAATGAACAGCGGACGCCCGTTCTCCCCATGGCGGGTCTCGACCTCGGCGCCGGGATAGGGTTGCCCCCGCACCCAGTCGGGCAGTCCGGCGAGGGGCAGCCGCCAGCCGAGCGCCTGCTCCGTGAGCGCTTCCGGGTCGGACGCACTGATGCGCCGCGAATCTGCCGTCGTCAGCGTGTACTGCTGTGCGCGACGCGTGATCTCCGCGATGCCCTGCCCGAGCGGCGTGCTGATCATGAGATCGTCGAAGGCCGGTCCGTGCCGCCAGAACAGTCGTCCCGATGCGGCGTCTTGCGTGGACCGCACCGCGACCCGGCCGGTCAGCTCGAACGACGTGCCGGCCGGCGCGGGCGGTGGCGTGGCACAGGCTGCGAGCAGCGCCATGCACAGGCCCGCTACGGCGATGCGCGGCGGGATACCCAACGCCACGGGCGTCGCCTCAGGGTTTGAAGCGCTTGATCGTCTTGATCAGCGTGTCGTTGGTCGGCGCCTTGGCCAGCGCCTCGTCCCAGACCTTTTCGGCCGCGGCGTGCTGACCATCCACCCACAGCACTTCGCCAAGATGCGCGGCGATCTCGGCGTCCGGCCGGATAGCATAGGCCTGGCGCAGGTATTTCAAAGCTTCCTTGGGCTCGCCGAGTCGATATTGCACCCAGCCCATGCTGTCGATGATGAACGCATCATCCGGCGAGAGCACGAGCGCCTTCTGGATCAGGTCGCGCGCCTCGGTCAGCCGCAGCGAGCGGTCCGCCAGCGAATAGCCCAGCGCGTTGTAGGCGTGCGCATGGTCCGGCTTGATGCTGATCACCTTGCGCAGCGACGTCTCGAGGATGTCCACGCGTTCGAGCTTCTCCGCGAGCATCGCATAGTCGTAGAGGAGATCGGTGTTGTCGGGAAGCTTCTCGAGGGCGCGCTCGACGACCGCGAATGCCTCCTTGTTCCGGTCCGCCTCGCGCAGCAGCTGGGCTTCCGCGAGGATCAGCTGCACGCGCTGCTGGTTGTTGCCGGCGTTCACGCCCTGGAGGAATTTGCGCGCACCGTCGAGATCACCCTGTTTGCTGAGCACCTGGGCCTGGCGAACCTGCGACGGAATGTATTGCGGCCCGCTTGTCACCTCCCGATACCAGCCCAGGGCCTGCGGATACTGCTTCTGCTCCTCGGCGACCTGCCCGAGATAGTAGCGCACGGCATTACGATCCCCGTAGTCGAGTCCGAGAAGGCGCTTGAGATAGCCCTCGGCAAGCGTCCAGTCCTCGAGCTGCATCGAAAGCAGCGCCACCGCGAAGAGCACCTCGGTGTTGTCGGGAAACTCCTTCAGCAGGTTGCCGAACTCGCCACGAGCCGCCTCGTATTGCTTCTGATTCACGAGGATCCGTGCATAGTTCAGCCGCACGTCCCGCGAATGCGGATGGGCCTTCAGAAATGTCGCAAGGACCGCCGCCGCCTCGTCGTTCGAGTGCTTTTGCAGCAGCTGCGCCTCGTAGAGGACGGCGAGCTCCCAGTCCGCGTTGATCCGCGCGGCGGCCCGCACTTCCTTCAGGG
>JAABRB010000566.1 GCA_011391185.1 Betaproteobacteria bacterium | reverse complement strand
CCACCGTCGGCATGGCGACCGACCAGGGCAAGACCTCCAACCTCAATGCGCTCGGCATCGTCGCCGCCGGCCTCGGCAAGCCCGTTCCCGTGGTCGGCCACACGACCTTTCGCATGCCGTACACGCCGATCACCTTCGGCAGCTTCGCGGGCATGGCGCGCGGCGATCTGTTCGACCCGGTGCGCAGGACGCCGATGCACGACTGGGCGAAGTCCGCGGGCGCGGTGTTCGAAGACGTCGGCCTGTGGAAGCGCGCGCGTTACTTTCCGCGCGCCGGGGAGGGCATGCACGCCGCCGTCGCGCGCGAGTGCCTTGCGGTGCGCTCTGCCTGCGGCATCTTCGATGCCTCGACGCTCGGCAAGATCGCGGTCGTGGGGCCCGGAGCGACGGAGTTCCTGGGCAGGCTCTACGTCAACAACTGGTCGAACCTCGCGGTCGGCCGCGCGCGCTACGGCATCCTGCTGCGCGAGGACGGCTTCGTCTACGACGACGGCATCGTGGCGCGCACGGCTCCCGATCGCTTCCACGTGACGACGACGACCGGCGGCGCGGCGCGCGTGCTCGCCATGATGGACGACTACCGCCAGACCGAGTGGCCGGACCTCCAGGTCTGGCTGACTTCCACCACCGAACAGTGGGCGGTGATCGCGGTGCAGGGGCCGCGCGCGCGGGACGTGCTGCAGCCGCTCGTCGAGGGCATCGACCTCTCCGCCGGCGCGCTGCCCCACATGGCGGTCGCGAACGGCAGCATCCGCGGCGTGTCGATGATGCTCTTTCGCGTCAGCTTCAGCGGCGAGCTCGGCTACGAGATCAACGTGCCGGCGGACCAGGGAAGCGCCGTCTGGGAAGCCGTCCTGGCAGTCGGCGCCGCGCACGGCATCACGCCCTACGGTACCGAGACCATGCACGTGCTGCGCGCGGAAAAGGGCTACATCATCGTCGGCCAGGACACAGACGGCACAGTGACCCCGGACGACGCCGGCCTCGCCTGGGCCATCGGCCGGAGCAAGGCGGATTTCGTCGGCAAGCGTTCGCTCGAGCGCGCCGCGATGAAGGACCCGGGCCGGAAGCAGCTCGTGGGTCTGCGCACGCGGGATCCGGGAAAAGTGCTGGAAGAGGGCGCGCAGACCACCGAAACGGCGGGACAAAAGCCGCCAATGAAGCTCTGCGGGCACGTGACGTCGTCCTACTTCAGCGCCGCGCTCGGGCGCTCGATCGCGCTCGCGATGGTGACGGGAGGCCGCGCGCGTGTGGGGCAGACGCTCTATGTGCCGATGCCGGACGGCGACATCGCCGTCGAAGTCACCTCGCCCGTGTTCTACGACCCGGAAGGAGCGCTTCTTCATGGCTGAGCTGCGCATGCTCGCGCCGGCCGCGCGCTTCATCTTTCAGGGCGGACCCGCGGCGCGGCGTGCCGCGGGCGACGCATTCGGCGTCGTGCTGCCGGAAGATGCCTGCCGCGCCAATGCTTTGGGTAATCGCGCTGCGCTGTGGCTCGGCCCCGACGAGCACCTGCTGCTTGCGCCTGCCGGCGACGCAGAAGCCGTCGCCGCGCAGCTCGCATCCGCGCTCGCGGGCATCGCGCATTCGCTGGTGGATGTCAGCCAGCGCCAGGTCGCGGTGCAAGTGAGCGGGCCGGACGCGAGCGAACTGCTGAACAGCGGTTGTCCTCTCGATCTCGACCCCGCGACGTTCCCGCCCGGCATGTGCACACGCACGATAATCGGCAAGGCGGAGGCCGTTCTTTGGAGAAAGGCCGCCGCGGAGTACCATCTGGAAATCTGGCGCTCGTTTGCAGGCTATGTCGTTGACTGGCTGCGGGAGGCCGGCGGATCGGAAAACCGGAATTAACCGGGCAATGGGGGGGGGATCATGCGAAGCATTCAGCGGTCGGATGTTGCAGGCGCGGTTCGGCTGGCATTGTGCGCGGCACTTGCCTGCGTGCCATCGCAGCGGGCGGCGGCGGACCAGGCCGAGGCGACGCCTTTCGGCGAAGTCGTCGTGACCGCGCAGAAGCGCGAACAGAACATCCAGGACGTCGGCATCGCGGTCACGCCGCTCGGCGAAGGTACGCTGAAGGACCTCAATATCACGACCGCCACCGACATCGTGCGCGCCGTGCCCAGCCTCAAGATGAATGCGTATTCGTCCGCGCAGGTGGTGTTCAACATCCGCGGCGTCTCGCAGAACGACTATGGTGACCAGCAGGAGCCGCCAGTCGCCGTCTACCAGGACGACAGCTACTCGAGCTCGATCAACCTGGCCAGCTTCCCGGTGTTCGACCTCGCCCGTGTCGAGACGCTGCGCGGGC
>JAABRB010000565.1 GCA_011391185.1 Betaproteobacteria bacterium | reverse complement strand
GCGCGGGCCGCAGGGAACGCTGTTCGGGCGCAACGCAACGGGTGGCGCGATCCAGTTCATCTCGCGCAAGCCGACGCGCGAGTTCGAGGGTTACACCGACGTGACCGTCGGCAGCTACAACCAGATCATCGTGAACGGCGCCATTTCGGGTCCATTGGGCGAAAACGTGCAGGGCCGGCTCGCTTTCATCAGCAACCAGGATGACGGCTGGATGGATTCGGTCATTGCCGGGGTCCCCGACCGCGGCGGCAACGATCATTACGCGCTGCGCGGCCGGCTGGCCTTTCAGCCGAGCGAAGCCACCGATGTGGATCTCATCGTCCGCTACATGAAGGCGGACCACGAGAC
>JAABRB010000564.1 GCA_011391185.1 Betaproteobacteria bacterium | reverse complement strand
GACGGCTGCAGCGGCGAGCTTACGCATGACAGGCTTCTCCCAGAGCCCGACCATGTGGCGACAGCCGTTAAGAAAGCTGGAAGGCGGCGGCGATCCGTTGCGGCGCAAGCGTTACGCGAGGCCGCCGCTCAGTACTGCAGACGGACCTGAAGCGCCTGGCTGCCGCCCTTGAAGTCGAACGCGGCGGCCGAGAAGCTCGGAGGGCCGAAGCTCGCCGACGGATTGAGCGAGAAGCCGAAGCCCTGCTTGGGCTTGCCGAACATGCCGACGTCGATCTGCGCTTCGTTCTGCTCGGCGTGGAATACTGCGACCGCGAAATTTCCGGCCGGGATGCCGCTGAAGACGCAGGTGGCCTGCCGGCCATTGATGCGCGCCACGGCGCCGCGAAGCTCGCGCCCCGGCTGGCGAAAGCCGTCGGCCGAAGCATAAAGACCGCAACGGACGACGCCATTGGCGTTACGGATTCCGCTGACGGCAACGTTCAGCTTGTTCGCGGGCTGGGCGCTCACCTGTTTCGCGACGCCGAGCAGCAGCCCGGCGGCAATCAGCGTTTTAAGAATGACCGAGTTCATCGACATCTCTCCCGAGAAATGAACATTCGAGTTTGTCCCGGATTCCCGCTTTCGATGGGTTCCGGTTGCACAAGAATCGTTAAAAGAACGGAGGGGGTGAAATGGCCATAGGCTGGCAAGCCGGTTCGTGTATGATTTTAAGAGAATTGTCGCCCATGTCGGGACGGGGGAAACCAATGAAGTTGCGCCGCGTACGCCTGAAGATCATTTTGCTCGGGGTCGCCTTACTTTCACTGTCACCTGCGGGCAGCTTCGCGCAGACCTATCCAGACCGGCCGCTCAGAATCGTGGTGCCGATCGGTCCCGGCGGCGGCTACGACTTCGTCGGCCGGCTGCTTGCGGATCAACTGACCAAGCGGCTCGGCCAGCCGGTCGTGGTGGAGAACCGGCCGGGCGCCGGCACGATCGTCGGCACGCAATCGGTCGTGACCTCCGCCGCCGACGGCTACACCCTGCTGGTCGGCGGGCTCAGCAACATCGTCTTCAATGTGGGCCTCTACAAGAAGCTCACCTACGACCCGCTGGTCGATCTGGTGCCGGTCGCGCTGGTCTACAATCTTTCCTATGTGCTCGTAGGGGCGAGCGACCTGCCCTATTCGACGGCAAAGGAGATTGTCGAGGCCGCGAAGAAGAACCCCGAAGCGCTGAAGCTCGCCAATGCCGGCGCCGGCACCGGGCAGCATCTGGTCGGCGCCGCGTTCATCAAGTTCACCGGCACGCGTATGCTCGAGGTGCCTTACAAGTCTTCGCCGGCGGTGTTCGCGGATCTCTTGCCCGGCCGCGTGGACCTGTTCTTCGATTCGATCACCGGCGCGCTGCCGCACATCAAGGCCGGACGCGCCAAGGGCATCGCCATTCTCGCTTCCAAGCGCAGCCCGATGCTGCCCGACGTACCGACCATGACGGAGTCCGGCGTGCCGAATATGGAGATCGATTCCTGGGTCGGCTTGTTCGCGCCGGCCAAGACGCCTCCTGCGGTCATCGCGCGGCTGCAGCGGGAAATTGCTGCGGCGCTGCCGGAGCTCAAGGTGCGCATTGAAGCCTCGGGCGGCACGGTCGTGGACATGCCGGCGGAAAAGCTCGGCGCTTTCATCAAGGTTGAGTCCGACCGCTGGCTACAGGTCATTCGCGAAACGGGCATCCAGCTCGATTGAGCTGCGGCCAAGAAGCTAGGGCGCGCGTTCCATCCCTCGCCCCTTCAATAGCGTTTCCACGGCTGGAGCGGCGAGCGCGGCGATGAGCGCTTTCGCGGCGTCCGTGTCTTTCGCTGCCGTGCCGATGCCGACGGCATAGGTGGTGTAGTTCTGGATCTCGGCCGGCAGCGGCCCGGCCAGGGTCACGCCTTTCACCGCGAGAATCTCGCTGATCTGGTGCAGGCCGATCTCGGCCTGGCCGCTCGCGACGCGCTCAGCCACGAGCCCGCCGGGCACGAGGATGGTCTTGCCCTTGATCGCATCGGCAACGCCGATACGGGCGAGCATGGCCGCTACATAAATGCCGCTCGAGCCGCCGCCAACCGGATCGCCGTGTGCGATCGCGCGCGCGGCGATGAGCGTGCGCTTGAACGCATCGAGCGTGCCGATGTCGGGGAGCGGCGCGCCCTGCTTGACCGCGACACCGACGCCGACGCGGGCCAGATCGACGCGGCTGCCGGCGACGATTTTACCCGCACGGATCAAATCGTCGATCATCGCGGGCGTGTTCACCGTGACGTCGAACGCCTCGCCGTCACGGATGCGGCGCGACAGAACTCCCGCGGTGGCGTTGTCCACGGTCACCTTGTGCCCCGTCCGCTTCTCGAATTCCGGGATCACCGAGAGCGCGACCCCTTTCATCGCCCCGGTGGTGAGCAGCTTGATCTCGGCGGCTGGCGCGGGCCGCGCGAGTCCTGCGAGCACTGCCATTGCCACTGCTCCAACAATCCCGCTTCTCATATCGTCTCCCTACTCGATCCTGCCGGACGGATTGGCCACCGGCCCGGTGAGCGCTGCGCGCCAGGCTCCGAGACGCTTGTCAGCATCCTCCCATTTCTCGATGTCCTCGAGCCCGCGATACATGGCGAACTGGCGCACGTCGGAAATGTAGTAATCGACCAGCGCCTGG
>JAABRB010000563.1 GCA_011391185.1 Betaproteobacteria bacterium | reverse complement strand
GTGACCACGTAAGGCATGGGCGGCAAAGCCTGCGGAGGCAAAAAGGTTAATGGAGTCAGTAGTTTAGCATAGGGATTTGGGTTCCCGCACCATCGCCCCCATAATACGGGCTCCCCCCGCAAGGCCCCGAGGAGTTATGAGCAGCAGCAAGCACATCCAGCATGTGACGGACGACAGTTTCGAGCCGGAGGTCCTCAAGTCCGAGGTCCCGGTCCTGGTGGACTACTGGGCCGAGTGGTGCGGCCCCTGCAAGTCGATTGCCCCGATCCTCGACCAGGTGGCCCAGGAATACGACGGTCGCCTGAAGATCGCCAAACTCAACGTGGATGAGAACCAGCAGGTGCCGGCCAAGTTCGGCATCCGTGGCATTCCCACCCTGATGCTGTTCAAGAACGGCAACCTCGAAGCCACGCGCGTGGGGGCGCTGTCCAAGTCCCAGCTCACCGCGTTTCTTGACAGCAATATCTAAACCCCTTAGTCTGCGCGGCAAATCCGCCCCGGCAACAACCGGGGCGGCGCGACAAAAGCAGCAACCTTAGCGAGTCGTAGCAACATCCCTGCGCCGGGTCAGGCGCACTTCCCCTAAAGAAGTCGGCACGTCCCGAGGCTTCATTTCGATCGGCCCATGCACCTCTCAGAACTCAAGAGTCAGCACGTCACGCAGTTGGTGGAAACCGCGGTCGAGAACCAGATCGACAACGCGAGCCGCATGCGCAAGCAGGACCTGATCTTCGCGCTGCTGAAAAACCAGGCGAAGAAGGGCGAGTCGATCTTCGGCGACGGCACGCTGGAAGTGCTGCCCGATGGCTTCGGCTTCCTGCGCTCGCCCGACACCTCGTACCTCGCAAGCACCGACGACATCTACGTCAGCCCTTCGCAGATCCGCCGCTTCAATCTGCACACCGGCGACACCATCGAGGGCGAGATCCGCACCCCCAAGGACGGCGAGCGTTACTTCGCCCTGGTCAAGGTGGACAAGGTCAACGGCGAGGTGCCCGAGGCCGCCAAGAACAAGATCCTGTTCGAGAACCTCACGCCCCTGCATCCGGACGAGATGTTCAAGCTGGAGCGGGAGATCAAGGCCGAGGAGAACACCACCGGCCGCGTGATCGACATCGTCGCGCCGATCGGCAAGGGCCAGCGCGGCCTGATTGTTTCTCCGCCGAAGGCCGGCAAGACGGTGATGCTGCAGCACATCGCGCACGCCATCGTCGCCAACCATCCCGAGGTTTCGCTCATCGTGCTGCTGATCGACGAGCGCCCGGAGGAAGTGACCGAAATGAGCCGCTCGGTGCGAGGCGAAGTGGTGGCCTCGACCTTCGACGAGCCGGCCTCGCGCCACGTGCAGGTCGCCGAGATGGTCATTGAGAAGGCCAAGCGCCTGGTCGAGCACAAAAAAGACGTGGTAATCCTGCTCGATTCGATCACGCGCCTGGCACGCGCCTACAACACGGTGGTGCCGGCCTCGGGCAAGGTGCTCACCGGCGGCGTGGACGCCAATGCGCTGCAAAAGCCCAAGCGCTTCTTCGGCGCCGCGCGCAACGTCGAGGAAGGCGGCTCGCTCACCATCATCGCCACCGCGCTGATCGACACCGGCAGCCGCATGGACGACGTGATCTACGAGGAATTCAAGGGCACCGGCAACATGGAGATCCACCTCGACCGGCGCATGCACGAGAAGCGCATCTTCCCGGCGATCAACGTCAACCGCTCCGGCACGCGCCGCGAAGAACTGCTGATCCCCAAGGAACTTCTGCAGAAGATCTGGGTGCTGAGAAAGCTCCTGTTCCCGATGGACGAGCTCGAAGCGGCCGAATTCCTCATCGACAAGCTCAAGGCCACCAAGAACAACGCCGAGTTCTTCGACTCGATGCGCCGCGGCTGAGCCGCCCCGCATTGACCTAAGTTCATGATTTCTGTATAGTTCGCGCCTTTTCCGAAGCCAACAACCCACGGGCCATCCCGAGTACCAGCCGGTGATCTTTCTCGACACCAGCTCGAACCACAGCTTTCTGTCGCGCTCGGCCATCGACACCAAGGGCCGCGAGACGATGAAATGGACCGACGGCCACAGTTACCCGGTGGTCAAGGTCGAGGTGTCCTCGGAGTCGCACTCCTACTACACCGGCAAGCAGAAAATCGTCGACACTGCCGGACGCGTGGAGAAATTCAAGCGCCGCTACACCAAGGCGAAAAAGCCCGCCTGAGCCAGCGGTCGTCGATCCGTTCCAGAGGCAGCTACGGCTGCCTTTTTGCTTTCCGGCCCTAGAATGCGCGCATGATTCCCCGTCTTGCGCTGCCGCCCGTGCCAGCGGTGCTGGCGCTGATGGCACTGGCCTTCGTGCTTCCGGGCCTCGCCGGCCACGAACCCTGGAAGACCTTCGACGTGATCGGCATCGAGATCGCGCACCAGATGCAACTCTCGGGCGACTGGGTGGTGCCGCGCGTCGCCGGCGAGCCCTGGCTCGACGACCCGCCGCTGTTCCACTGGATCGCGACGGCCTTCGGCAAGCTGCTGGGCTGGGCGATGCCGTTTCATGGCGCCGCGCGCCTGGGGGGCGGGCTGTGCATGCTCGTCGCGCTGTGGCTGCTGTACCGCACCGCCGGCGAGCCCTGGCTCGACGACCCGCCGCTGTTCCACTGGATCGCGACGGCCTTCGGCAAGCTGCTGGGCTGGG
>JAABRB010000562.1 GCA_011391185.1 Betaproteobacteria bacterium | reverse complement strand
AAGAACCCCGAAGATCGCCGCTCCAAGAGGGGGCCCGCTACGCCAAGGCCGCGGGGCGGCCGAGGAACTTCGGATTAAACTGCGGATGTCGCCGCGACCGTGGCAGCGCCCGAACGTCAACCAGCATCTCGATGCTGGGCTCGATGAGTACTTCGAGGAGTACCTCGATCGGCCGTGTGCCGTGGCCTATCGTGTAGAGCGTGGTTGCCATCAACGCGCTGCTTGCCGCGATCGGCTGGATCACGCCCAGCCGACGGGTTGCCCGACCGCGAGTTCCAGCACTCGCGCAGCGTTGCCGCCATTGACGGCGATCTCGACGAGACCAACGCTGTTCTCGTACCAGAACGCCGTTCCGGGCACGGCGGCGGAGAAAACGCGTGCGTGCCTGATTTCGCGGCTGCCTGAGACGAGCCGCCGGGACGTGGAAACCTCCGCCGCACGAATTCCCGTGAACGCGTTGCCGTAATGATCGACGTAGATGATCTCCGCGAGATCGCCACCGCCCAGAGAGATTGCAAGGGCCTCCATCGGCACGGCGAACTCTTCCGGTGGCCTGCCGATCTCGAGCCCGGCCGCGATCGGCGCGAAAACGTCCCGGCCGTGAAAAGACACCGAGATGTCGGCAGGGGGGTTGACCACGCGCCACAGCTCGCACGACGCGGCGCGGTCGACGATCACCGACAGGAGCCCGTTATCCGGGCCGACGAACCAGTTTCCGTCCGCCCGAATCGCGACGGCGTTCCGCTCACTCCCCACGCAGGGGTCGACGACCGCGACGTAGACGTGCCCCGTCGGCATCCGGGTCACGAGGGCGGCAAGTAGGTGCCCGCTCGCCTTCGGATTGAACATGGGCGCTTCGTGCAGGAGATGAATGATGCCGAGCCCGGGCGCGTCGCGATGGAGCGCCGCCTCCACTTGGCCCACATAGAGGTCGTTCGAGCCGAAGTCAGTGAAGAGCACGAGTGCCATGCCGGAAGCGTAGCTCGTTCCCCTCCTCTTCGAGGAGGGGTGCCCGCGCACGAAGGGGGTGGGGCCCCTTCGTCCCCACCTGGGCGGGGTGGTGGGCGGCTTCGGCTCAACCACCCCGGCTGCTTCGCAGCCACCCCTGAGGGATCGAGCGCGCTCCGCGCGAACCACCCCGGCTGCTTCGCAGCCACCCCTCCTTGAAAAGGAGGGGAAGGGAAACGGGGGCGGCGCTACGCCTTGGCCTTGGCTTCGGTCTCGGTCGGCTCGGGACGGTCGAGCAATTCGACAAGCGCCATCGGCGCGTTGTCGCCCTGGCGGAACCCGAACTTCAGTATGCGAAGATAGCCGCCGTTCCGCTTGGCGTAACGCGGGCCGAGGTCGCTGAAAAGCTTCATCACCATTTCGCGATCGCGGAGGCGGTTGAACGCCAGGCGCCGGTTGGCGAGCGAAGGCTTCTTGCCGAGCGTGATCATCGGTTCCACCACCCGGCGAAGCTCCTTCGCCTTGGGGAGCGTGGTCTTGATGGCCTCGTGGCGTAGCAGCGAGTTGGTCATGTTGCGCAGCATCGCCAGGCGATGCGCGCTGGTGCGATTGAGCTTTCGCAGTCCGTGGCGGTGACGCATTGTCGTGTTCCTATCGGCCGAAACGCGGTCAGGCGACGCGGTGATGCTCGAGTCCGGCCGGCGGCCAGTTCTCCAGCTTCATGCCGAGCGTCAGCCCGCGCGAGGCGAGCACTTCCTTGATCTCATTCAGGGATTTGCGTCCGAGGTTCGGGGTCTTGAGCAACTCGGTCTCGGTGCGCTGGATGAGATCGCCGATGTAATAGATGTTCTCCGCCTTCAGGCAGTTCGCCGAACGTACCGTCAGCTCGAGATCGTCCACCGGACGCAGCAGGATCGGATCGACCTGAGGCACCTTGCGTTCCTCGACTGCGGGCGTCGTACCTTCCAGTGCCGCGAACACCGACAGCTGATCGACCAGGACGCGCGCCGCGTAGCGGATCGCCTCCTCGGGCTCGATCGAGCCGTTGGTCTCGATGTCCATGATCAGCTTGTCGAGGTCCGTGCGCTGTTCGACGCGCGCCGCCTCGACCTGATAGCTCACGCGCCTCACCGGGCTGAAGGACGCATCCATGATGATCCGGCCGATTCCCTTCGACTCTTCGGGGACGGGGCGCACGTTGCCCGGCTCGTAGCCGCGGCCGCGCTCGACCTTGATCACCATTTCGAGCTTGCCGCCCGGCGCGAGATGCGCGATCCCGTGCTCGGGATTCACCACTTCGACGTCATGGGTCAGCTCGATATCGGCCGCGGTCACGGCACCCTCGCCATTCCTGGCAAGCTTCAGGGTGACCTCTCCGGCGGTGTGCAGCCGGAAGACGACGCCCTTCAGGTTGAGAAGGATGTCGACCACGTCCTCCTGCACGCCCTCAAGGGTCGAGTACTCGTGCAGAACACCGGCGATCTGCACCTCGGTAGGCGCGAATCCCGGCATCGAGGAGAGGAGCACGCGCCGCAGCGCGTTGCCGAGCGTATGGCCGTAACCCCGCTCGAACGGTTCCATGGTGACCTTCGCGTGGTAAGGCGCGATGGCTTGCACATCAATGATTCGCGGCTTTAAAAAGGCGGTTGCCTGCATGCGGGTTCCTTGGTCTGATCCAGCTGGCGATTATCTTGAGTAAAGCTCGACGACCAGACTTTCGTTGATCGTGGCGGGCAGCTCTGAGCGCT
>JAABRB010000561.1 GCA_011391185.1 Betaproteobacteria bacterium | reverse complement strand
GACGAGAAGAAGCCTGCGGCAAAGAAGCCTACGGGCGAAGCGGACGCATAGTCCCTATATGAAGCGCGGGTACGGGCGGGCTGCAACGGAGCGCTAGATGGTCTCGGCGGCGGAACAACTTGCAGCGAACTTGAACTTCGGCGCCTTGGCCAAGGCCGAAGAGCTGAAGAAGCGGATCTATTTCACGCTTGCCGCGCTCGTGGTCTACCGGCTCGGTACATATATCCCGATGCCCGGCATCAATCCGGACACTTTCGCCGAGGCGTTCAAACAGGCGAGCCAGGGCATCCTCGGCCTGTTCAACATGTTTTCGGGCGGCGCGGTCGAGCGCATGGCGATCTTCGCGCTCAACATCATGCCCTATATCTCGGCCTCGATCATCCTGCAGCTGCTTACCAGCGTCTCGAAGCAACTCGAGGCGCTGAAGAAAGAAGGCGAGGCGGGGCGCAAGATCATCAACCAGTACACGCGCTACCTCACGTGCGTGCTGGCGGCGGCGCAAGCCTATGGCATCGCCATCGGCCTGGAGGGCGCCGGCAATATCGTCGCCGAGCCCGGCTGGTTCTTCCGCATCTCGACCGTGATCACGCTCACCGGCGGGACCATGTTCCTGATGTGGCTCGGCGAGCAGATCACCTCGCGGGGCATCGGCAACGGCATCTCGCTCATCATTTTCGCCGGTATCGTCGCCGAAGTACCGGGCGCGATCGCCGGAATGCTCGAGCTCGGCCGGCAGGGCGCGATGTCGACCGGCGTGATCATTTCCGTGGCCCTGATGGCGGTAAGCGTCATCGCCTTCATCGTGTTCATGGAACGGGCCCAGCGGCGGCTGTTGATTCAGTATCCGAAGCGGCAAGTCGGCAACCAGATGTTCGAGGGTCAGTCCTCGCATCTTCCGCTCAAGCTCAATTCTTCGGGCGTAATTCCGCCGATCTTCGCCTCGTCGCTCCTGCTGGTGCCGACCACGGTCGCGCAATTCAGCGCCGGGAGCGGACCTGAGTGGTTGAACGCGATCACCACTTATCTCGGCCACGGCCGGCCGGCCTACATGTTCCTGTACGTGGGGCTGATCGTCTTCTTCGCGTTCTTCTACACGGCGATCGTGTTCAATCCGGTCGAGACCGCCGACAATCTGAAGAAGCACGGCGGATTCATCCCCGGCATCCGGCCCGGCGAGCGTACGGCCGAATATATCGACTATGTGCTGACCCGCATCACCGTGGTGGGCGCCGGCTATCTCGCGATCGTTTGTTTGTTGCCGGAGCTGCTCGTATCGTACGCGGCGGTGCCGTTCTATTTCGGCGGTACATCGCTGCTCATCGTGGTCACGGTGACCATGGATACGGTGGCGCAGGTGCAAGGCTATCTGCTCGCGCATCAATATGAAGGCCTGATCAAGAAATCGAGGCTGCGGGGCAGCCGCCGATGAGGCTCGTGCTCTTGGGACCGCCTGGTGCGGGCAAGGGTACTCAGGCGGAGCGGCTCGGGGCGCGCTTCGACATAGCGCGGCTCTCGACCGGCGATATGCTGCGCGCGGCGGCCGCGGCGGGAACGCCGGTCGGCTTGCGTGCCAAGGATATCATTGCGCGCGGTGAGCTGGTGCCCGACGAGGTAGTGGTCGGAATCATCGCCGACCGCATCAATGAGCCGGACGCGGCCAAAGGATTCGTGCTCGACGGATTTCCGCGCACGGTGGCGCAGGCCGAAGCGCTGGAGCGGCTCCTGAAAAAACGGGGCCTAAAGCTCGATGCGGTGATCGAACTTGCGGTCGATGAGGGGATTCTGGCCCGGCGGATCGAGAGCCGGATCGCCGAAACGCGCGCCCGCGGCGAGAAGCTGCGCGCGGACGACGACCCGGAGATCCTGAAGTCGCGGGTCGCGGCATATCGGGCGCAGACCGCGCCGCTTTCGGACCACTACCGGGGCAAGGGCATGCTCAGGACCGTGGACGGCATGCAGACGATCGATACGGTGGCGGCGGCAATCGAACGAGGGGTGCTCGGCAAGTAACGAGCCGGGACCGCTCGCAAGGGACGGAAAACGCGAAGGAAATCGGTGCGGCGAGCCCGCACCAGGTCGCGGGCGGGGGGCCTAGCGGAAGTCGCTCAAAGCCCGCCTAAAGACCCGTAAATCCAGGCGTCGCAGAGGTTGACGAATGGTGACCGTTTGCCTAAATAACCCTTATCCAGTCGGTGTTTTGGCGCGATGCCGGACCTTCCATGGAAGGGCGGGCGTCGGCGTCACTTTGCACGTTCCGAGGCTCCCTGCGGCGAGCAAGTCAGTGTGAGGCGCGCGAGCGCTTGAGAACGTAGCGCGGACCGGCCGGTCCGCTTGGAGAAGAGATCGTGGCACGAATTGCAGGCGTGAATATCCCCACGAACAAGCGTGTCGTCGTGGCGCTGCAATATATCCACGGCATCGGCGCGCACCGGGCCAAAGAAATCGTCAAGAAGGTCAACATTCCGGAAGCCCGCCGCGTCAACCAGCTCACCGACCACGAAGTGCTGCAGATCCGCGAGACGATCGACAAGGATTTTCTGGTCGAAGGCGATCTGCGCCGCGAGGTGCAGCTCAATATCAAGCGGCTGATGGATCTCGGCTGCTATCGCGGGCTCAGGCACCGCAAGAATCTCCCGGTGCGCGGTCAGCGCACCCACACCAACGCTCGCACGCGCAAGGGCAAGTCGCGTCCGGTCGCGTCCCGCAAGCCC
>JAABRB010000560.1 GCA_011391185.1 Betaproteobacteria bacterium | reverse complement strand
GAGCGGAATCGAGCCCACGTCCCCCATGAACATGCGGGCCGGGTGAAAATTGAAGCGCAGGAATGCAAGGGCAACCGCGACGATGGACGCGGCGAACAGCACGGACGGCATGAGGCCGTGCGCCCAGTACGCAACGGCGTACCCGCCGAAACCGAATACGCTCATTCCTCCGGCGAGTCCGTCCATGCCGTCCATGAAGTTGTACAGATTGGTGACCCAGACGATCGACAGGAACAGCACGGGCAGCAGCCAAAGCGGAGTATCGGGCATCGCGAACGCGAGCCAGAGCGCAGCGGCGGCGGCCTGTGCGATGAATCGGATCCGTGCCGGCAGTCCGCCGCGATCGTCCACGAACGACACGACCGCCAGTCCGAGCGCGCATCCGAGCGTGATCCACGGCGCGCCGAGTGCGACACCCGCGGGCAGGATCGCGATCATGATGGCCAGGCCGCCGGTGCGCGGCACGGGTGTCTCGTGCAGCGACCGCTCGTTCGGCTCATCGAGTGGCAGCTTCGGGCCGTGCGGGCCGAGCATCCACGCCATCAGCGCACAGGCCGCTGCCGCGGCGACGATGGGGATGGCATAGGCGTAGGGGAGGGGAACCGGCACGGGCCTCGCGGCGAATCGACAGACCGCGCGATTCTACCCTTGCGCTCCACTCAGTGACCGATACCAGCGCGCGGTCTCCGCGAGCCCCTCCTGAATCGTGTAGCGCGGCCGCCAGCCGAGCTCGCGTCGCATCGCGCTGGCATCCGCGACCAGATCGGTGGTCACCCGGGAAACGTCGGACGCGCGACCGAGTAACGACGCGCCGAAGCGCAGGACGAAGCGCGGAACCTTGATCAGGCGCGCGGGTCGCCCGAGCGCGACCCCGACGCGCCGGAAGAGCTCGGGCGTGGAGACGTCTTCCCCGTCGGCGACCATGAACGTTCTCCCCGCCGCGGCCGGATGCTCCAGACACGTGACGATGGCGTCCGCCAGGTTTCCGACGAACAGCAGACTGCGACGATTGCGGACGGACCCGAGCGCGACGGGGATGGCCCGATCGACAGCACGGAGGATGCGCAGGAAATTCGCCCCGACACCGGGTCCGTAGACGAGCGGCGGCCGCAGGATCACGTACTCGAGTCCAGCGCCGGAAGCAGCCTCCGCAATTGCCTGCTCCGCTTCCCACTTCGACACGGCATAGGGATCTTCGGGCGCGGGTGTATCGCTCTCCGTGAACCCTGCTCCGGTCGTCGATTCGCCGTTGACCTTGATCGTGCTGACGAAGACAAAGCGCTGTACCCCGGCTTGTGCCGCAGCTTTCGCCAACCGCCGCGTCGCATCACGATTGACGCGGCGGTACTCGGCCGGTGGATCGGTGGCGCTATCGCTCATCAGGTGCACGCGCGCAGCGAGGTGCACCACTCCGACGCAGCCCTCGAGCGCGCTTGCCCAGTCCGTGTCCGGTCCGATACCTCCGACCTTCACGCAGGCCAGCCCCGGGAAAACCGCCTGAAGCGATGCTTGCGCCGTTTCATCGCGCACCGCTGCACGTACGGCATGACCCTTCTCGAGGAGCGCACGGCACACCGCGGTGCCGACGAATCCGTTTGCTCCGGTGACGAGTATTGGCGAGCGCTGATCGAAATGTCCGGCCATGCTTTCAAGCCTGCTTGACCGCCTGCTCCACGACCACGTAGTGCGAGGATTTCCTGAGGAACGGCTTCTCGACCAGGTGCCACGACGCGAGTGCGGCGCCGAGCACGACGGCGGTTGCGACACCGAGCCCCAAGTAGGCATTCTTCTCGAACAGCCCGAAACCGATCAGCGTTTGCAGCACGGGGAAATGAATGATGTAGATGCCGTATGAGAAATCGCCGTAGCGCCCGAAGTTTCCGAGGTAGCGTGCCCCGACTGCGAGATAGGCGACGAGCACGCCGAGCGCCGCGGGCTCCAGCGTGGCCTCGATCGCGCGCGGGAGCGGAGCGAGCAGGACGACGACGGCGACCGGAACTCCCCAGCGCCACTGCCGCGCGAAGGCCTCGAGAAAGTAGTAGCACGCCGCGCCCGCGAGGAAGTAGCTGAGTTGCCCCGGCAGCTGACGGCCGAGCTGGACGTAGAGCTCACCCCCGGACTCGCGGGCCAGATGCTCCATCCCCAGCGCATAGACGACCGACAACGCATAGAGCGCCGCGAGGATCTGCCAGCGTCCCCACCGGACGCAAAGAATGGCGATGACCGGCACTGCGACGTAGAACATCACCTCGATCTTCAGCGTCCAGAGCGCGCCGTTTACCGCGTGCCAGTCATTGGTCTGAAACACACCCGGCAGCTCGGGTGCGAGGAAGTTCATGAATGCCAGATTGGCGACCACGTATCGCAGCCATGTCGCGGAGAAGTAGTCGACCGGCGGGAACGACGAGATCAGGGCGCCGGCCAGCGCGGCAACCGCCACCACGGCGAAGTAGGCCGGGTAGATGCGCCGCGCCCGCTTGGAGAAGTAATCGCCGAGGGATGCGGAGTTCTCGTAGCTCATGAAGACGAGAAACCCGCTCACGACGAAGAACGACTCGACGGCGAGATCCGCGGACAGCCAGCGCGAGAGCCCGGCAAGCTCCGGCCGGTTCGAAAGAATGTGCGCGTGATAGAGAAACACCATGAACGCGAAGACGAACCGGAGAATATCGAAGTTGTTCCGGTGTGCGGCGACATGCGGCGACCCTCTGG
>JAABRB010000559.1 GCA_011391185.1 Betaproteobacteria bacterium | reverse complement strand
AGGGACTGTGATCGATGCCGCTGCAGAAGTTCCAGTAGCCGCCGATGACATATCCGCCGTCGACCTTGCGCCCGCGCCCCTGTGGAAACGCGATCCCACCCGCGATCGGCATGTCGGGATCCTCTCCCCAGATCTCGTCCTGGGCGCGTTCGTCGTACATTGCGAGCATCCACGCATGATTCGCGAAGTTGTGCAGGTTCCACGACGTCGACGCGCAGCCTTTTCCGACTTCCGCGACGATGTCGATGATCGTGTAGAACGGCAGCTCCATGCCGCCCCAGCGCCGGGGGCTTTGATACCGCAGCAAACCGCTGGCCCGCAGATCCGCCATGGTCTCCTCCGGCATTGCGCGCTGCGACTCGGCCTGCCCGGCCCGCTCCCGCAAGACCGGGACGAGCGCTCGCGCGCGCGCAAGCGCTTCTTCGTGATCGACATCCGCGAACGACGGGCGCCGGGTCATGCTGGATTCGGGTCGGTTCATGAGAATGCGCGAGAATCGGCCTGGACGAGGAGCGTAGGTTACCGCAAACATCGCGTGGCGCGACCGGGCGCACCGCAATCGGTATGATGCGGGCGATGCTCGTAGACGCCCGCGGCGCAAACGCCGGTCAAGACGCGCAATGACGGGCGCACAGCCGGTTCGCACGCGTCTCGCCTACGCGCTGCTCTGCGTCGCGCCCGGAATGTGGGCGGCGAACATGATCGTCGCGCGGTGGTCGGTGGACTTCTTTCCGCCGCACGCGCTGGCGTTCTGGCGGTGGGTCGTGGCGCTTGTCCCCATGCTCGCGATCTGCGGCGCGGCACTCTGGCGCCGCCGAACCGAGGCGCTCGCCGAATGGCGCGATCTCGTCGTACTGGGCGCGCTCGGCATGTGGGTGTGTGGTGCGTTCGTGTACATCGCCGCGGCCACCACCAGCGCGACCAACATCGGTCTCATCTACGCGGGGGTGCCGGTGATGATCATGCTGCTCTCGGCGGCGGTGTTCCACGAGCGCCTCTCGCCCGCACAGGTGCTCGGTGCGGCGCTCGGGCTCGCGGGCGTCCTGGCGATCGTGACCCAGGGCGACCCGGGCGTGCTCCTGCGCCTCGCCTTCACGCGCGGCGATCTCTGGGCACTCACTGCCGCGGTCTGCTGGGCGATCTACACCGTGATCCTGCGCTACCGACCCACGCGCCTCGATCCTTTCATGCGACTCACCGGCGTCACGATCGGCGGCATCGTCGTGCTGCTGCCGCTCACGGTGATCGAAGGCATCGTGGTCGGCGTGCCCACGCTCGACTGGCGATCGGTCGTTGCGGTGCTCATCGTCGCGCTCCTGCCCGGATTCGGTGCCTACCAGGCCTACTCGTGGTTGCTGCGCGAGATCGGCCCGGTGCGCACCGGACTCATCCTGTACATGACCCCGATCTACGTCGCGCTGCTCGCCTGGGCGCTTCTCGGCGAGGCGGTGCGCTGGTACCACGCGCTTGGTGCACTGCTCGTGTTCACCGGAATCTATCTGGCGAACCGGCGGCCGCGCGCACAAGGCTAGAAAAAGACGGGCTCGCGCGAAGCACCGGGCCGAGTGTCTGTCTGCTTCCGGACGCGCTCCGGCTCACTTGGCGCGCCAACCACCATCGACGACGAGCGCATGGCCATTCACGTAGCGCGCCTCGTCCGAGACGAGCCAGCAGACGGCCGATGCGATGTCCTCCACCGTGCCGCGTTCGCCCGCCGGAATGAGCGCGCGGACCTGCGCGTCGTTCACCGTGACGCCCCGTGCGCTGATGTCCGGAACGCCTGGTCCGAGCAGTGTCTGCGAGTGCCCGCGCAGTCCGGTCGGTATCGCCCCGGGGCAGACGCAATTGACCCGGATGCCGCGCGCCGCATACGTCACTGCCATCTGCCGGGTCAATCCGACGACACCATGCTTGGCGGCGATATAGGCCGCGCCCCCGCCGGTGCCGTTGAGGCCTGCCACGGAGGACATGTTGACGATCCGGCCCTGCCCGGCGGGCAGCATTTCGCGCAGCGCCCGCTTGCACCCGAGAAACACGCCGGTCAGGTCGATATCGAGCACCCGGCGCCAGGTCGCTTCCTCGAGCTCGTCCACGTCGAAGTAGCCGTCGAGGATTCCCGCGTTGTTGAACATGATCGCGAGCGACCCGAGATCGCGCACTGCGCTCGACATCGCCGCGTCGAGGTCCGCGGCCTTGCTTGTGTCCGCCGCATATCCCGCGCCACGTCCGCCCGCCTTCGTGATCATCTGCGCCGTCTCCTGCGCCGATGCGCCGTCGATGTCGACCGCGGCGACCGCGGCACCACGCGCGGCAAGCAGGCAGGCAGTTGCCCGGCCGATGCCCGAGCCCGCGCCGGTAACCATCGCCATCTGTCCCTGGAACGTCATCATCACCCGCCTTCCTCAATGTGCGTTTCGGCCGCTGCGCTTGCGGTCCACGGGCGAACCCCGCGCATTCCGCTATATTCCGTCAAATGCCCCACCGGATGCTGCGAGTCGCGCGGCGATCCACTGCGAACCGACCCGAAGGAATTCGTACCATGAAACGACCCGCTCTCGCCTGCGCGCTGCTGTTCGGCGCGTTGTCGCTTCAGCCCGCGCCAGACGCCATTGCCGCGGACATCGCCCTGCGCGGCGTGTCGACCTGCGCGCACTGGACAAAGGGCCGCGAGCAGAACGACGCCAAGTACGAGAAAACCTGGCTCACCGGCTACTTCTC
>JAABRB010000058.1 GCA_011391185.1 Betaproteobacteria bacterium | reverse complement strand
GGGCGTGGCCCGCAGGAGGGTGTGCCGTGGCGTCACCATTGCCGTCGAATGTCGTCACCTTGAACGAACGGACGACGCGCGCTGCCAGCGGATCCGGCGAGTCGTTCGTGCTCGCGCGGGAATGCCGCGAGTTCGCGCTGGTCCGGATTTCTTCCGCGCTGCGCGGCGTCCTCGGGAAGGTCGAGCAGGATCTCTTCGAGCTGGCGTACAACTCCACCGAGCGCGAGATGCGCAACCAGTATTTCGAGGCGCGCGACGAGGCACGCGCCAATCTGCAGGCCTTCTGCGGCGCGGTGGAGCGGGAGTTCCTGACTCAATTCAACGACAAGGCCCGGCGGGAGGTCAGGCGGCGCCCCGCGTCGTCGTCCGTCGGGGACACGATGGAGCTGTCGCTGCTCGAGGATGGCGTCCTCGAGGACAACATCGTGCTCGGCAACCTCGTCAACAAGCTGCGCGAGATCAACAAGGACGCGCTGTACGCCCTGACCCGCCGGATGGCGGTGGTCCTGCAGAATCCGCAGCTCGAGGACGACGACAATCCGCTCGGTCCCGAAACGATCGGCGCGGCAGTCAAGGGCGGGCTCGACGCGCTCAAGCTCGGCCGGCTGGCCAAGCCTGCGGTCGTCAAGCTGATCGAACAATACATGATCGACGAGGTCGAGACGATCTATCAGGGTCTGAACGACCTGCTGATCCAGCGCAACATTCTTCCGCAGGTGCGACTGGGCGCCCGCAAGACCCAGCAGACGGCCGGCGCCGGACCCACCGGAGCACAATCCCCGGCGGCACCGAACATTCCCGGTGTCGACGCGAAGGACTGGTTCGGGCTTCTTCAGCAACTGGTCAACGGCCCTCGCGGCGCCGGCGCCCCCGGGGCGACCGGAAACACCCAGTGGCCCATCATCCCGCCGAGCGCGGCAAGCCTCGCCGCGATGCAGGGTCTGACCAACCTGCAGCAGGGGCGATTCGAGACCCTCGGCGCGGCGATCCCCGGTCTCGACGCCTCGGCGCTGCGGTCCGGGAAGACCAACGTCCTGCACGAGATCAAGGGCACCGACCTCGCGGCAGGTTTCGGACAGATGGACGCGATGACGATCGACATCGTCGCGATGCTGTTCGATTACGTGTTCGACGACAAGCGCATCCCCGATGCGATCAAGGCACTCATCGGCCGTCTCCAGATCCCGATCCTGAAGGTCGCGATCCTCGACAAGAAGTTCTTCTCGAACAAGACCCACCCCGCGCGCAAGCTTCTCGACTCGCTCGCCGCCGCGGCAGTCGGCTGGACCGGCGCGTCGGACGAAACCGATCCGCTGTACGCCAAGATCGACAGCATCGTGCAACGCGTGATCAACGGATTCGAGAGCAAGCTGGATCTCTTCGACAGTCTCGTGACGGAGCTCGAGGAGTTCCTCGCCGAGGAGGAACAGCGGCTGTCCGCGTTCTCCGAACAATCGGCGAAGGTCGTTCACGATCGCGAGCGCCTCGAGATCGCACGCGTCGTGGCGAACGACGAAGTCCGCCGCCGCGTCGACACGCTCGACATGCCCGAGCCGGTGCGCGCCTACCTGGAGAGGGTCTGGGAAAGGGCGCTCGTCGTGAGCTACGCCGCGCATGGCGAAGGCAGCGAGCGCTGGGCCATCACGCTCGGAACGATGGACGATCTCATCTGGAGCACGGCGCCCAAGGAAAACGGCGAGGACCGGAAGAAGCTCGTCAGCCTCCTGCCGGAACTCCTCAAGCGGCTGCATGGCGGAATGGATCTCATCGCGCTGCCGCCGGAATCGCGCAATAAGTTCTTCGCCGAGCTCGTGCGTTGCCATGCGCAGGCTGTGAAATCGGGACTCGCGCAGTCGGCAGGGCCGATCGCCCAGCCCCCGGCAAGCCTCCAGGTCGTCGGTGCGGCAAACGCGAGAGACGAAATGCAGGCCGAGGAGCCGCTGGCCGAACCCCAGGATGTGTGGGCCGAAGGCGGGAGTGCAGGCGCACCCCAGCTGGTCGCCACGCAGGTCAATCAGGGGGACGTGCTGATCGAGGAGATCAAGCTGCAAGGCAACGGCGATTTCGAGGACCATGACCCGCGCCAGAAGTGGGACAACCTGGTATCGAGCCTCGTTCGCGGGATGTGGGTGCAGTTTCTCCAGAAGAACGGGGCGACCATCCGCGCCAAGCTCACGTGGATCAGCCCGCTGAAGGGCATCTACCTCTTCAGCAACCCGAACGGTGCCCGGGCCCTCGCATTCGAGCCGAGCGCGCTGGCCGAGGCATTCCGGCGCGGACGCGCGGAAGTGATCTCCGACAGCCCGCTGGTCGAGAGTGCCATGAACAGCATGGTCACCTCGATGAAGGAGCCCGCGCCGGCGCATTGAATCCCCCTCTCTCCGTGCGGGGCCAGGATTGCGAGAAGCGCCTGGCCCTATTTTTTTGTTTTCTCGACGCTCACCGCGACGCGACAGCGTGGGAAATTCGACGTGGGGGATGCGGCGAAGCTGTCAAAGGTTCGACGCCAAGCGGAACGTCCCGGTCCTGCGGGTGCTGGAGGCACCCGAAACGGGGTCACGGGGAGGCACGCAGGGGTCTTTCCGGCGCCGGGTGACCGCGATCCCCCTCCAGCCGCGCCTTGCCTCGTGCGTGCGAAGCCCGTCGCGCGGGAATTCTGCACAAAGGCCATTGATTCCAGATGTGGATTAGGCCCGCGATCGGACCGGCGTGGCACGCGGGTTGCTTTATATGGGTCAGGCAGTCTCAAACTAGGTGGAGGACCAAAATGCTGACCCTGATGAAAAACGAGGCCGTGCAGCTTGCCGAGAAAACCGGCTGGACTTTCGATTTTGCGGCGGGATTTCTCGCCGGCGAGAGCGCCCGTGCGCGGCGCCGCATGCCCGCCCCCGAACTGCTCTCCGGCGCCGACGATTACGCGCTCGGCGTGCAGATCGGTTACCACTACGGCCCGGCCTACTTGAACTGGTAGACGGCTGGCGCTGACAGGTGCCGGATTGCCGGCGCCTGCGGTGACGCGCCGCCGACCTGGCGATCGCGCCCGCGATGGGATCGCTCTCCATCCCCCCACACTTCACGCACGCCGACGCGCCTTGCATCCCCCCGGGCGTGGCGAACCCCTCCCCCAGGCCGTAAACTTTCGATTCCCGGATCGGGCAGGCCCCCTTCCGGATCCGCGCGCGCGGGGCGCAAGCTCAGCCGGTCAGCGGCAACTTTCCGAAGGGGAAAACATGGCCGGAAGGCCGTTCAGAATCCTGGGGGTTCAACAGTTTGCAGTCGGAAGCCGGGACAAGGCGAAGCTGCGCCGGCTCTGGGTGGACACCCTCGGTTTACAGGTGACCGGGAACTACCGCAGCGAGCAGGAAAATGTCGACGAAGACATCACCGCCATCGGCTCCGGACCGTTCTCCTGCGAAGTGGATCTCATGCAGCCACTGGATCCGGACCGGAAACCCGCCGTGAACGACCCGCCGCTCAACCACGTCGGGCTGTGGGTCGATGATCTGCCCGCCGCTTTCGACTGGCTCGCCGCGCAGGGCGTCCGGTTCACGCCGGGAGGTATCCGCAAGGGCGGCGCCGGTCACGACATCTGTTTCGTTCACCCGAAGGCGAACGCGCAGTTTCCCATTGGCGGCGAAGGCGTCCTGCTCGAGCTCGTACAAGCCCCGCCGGAGGTGATCGCCGCCTACGCGGCTATACAACGCGGGGATTGATCCTGGAAACGGCTCGCGCGGCTCATTTGAACTCGAGTATGGGCTGATCCACCGTCACGCTCTCGCCCGCCTTGGCGAGCACTGCCGCCACGATGCAGTCGCGGTCCGCCTTCAGCACATTCTCCATTTTCATCGCCTCGATCGCGGCGAGTTTCTCGCCGGCCTTGACCTCCTGGCCAGGCTGGACCGAAACCTCGGTCAGCATCCCTGGCATGGGCGACAGCAGATACCTGGACAGGTCCGGCGGAGGCTTCACCGGCATCAGCGCAAGCAGCTCCGAAGCGCGCTCGGTCATCACGATCGCATCGACCTGCGTGCCCCGGTGAAAGATGCGGTAACGGAGTCCACGCCGCTCCAGCTGCAACAGCAGGGGAACCCCGTTGCACGTGCCGCGGAAAATCGGTTCGCCCAGCTTCCAGTCGGACCGCAGGTCGAAGACCGAGCCCTGGTGCGTGACCTTGTAACCGGCACTGTTCGGTTCGACGATCACGGGGTACCGATTCTGGCCGATCAGCACGATCCAGTCCGCGTCCACCTTGCGACCGTGTCCGGAGACCTGGCCGCTGATCAGCACCGCGCGGTCGATGTAGCGGCGCCGCGCGAAAGCCGCCACCGCGGCGAGCAGCGCAGGATCGTCGTGCGGAGCATCCGCCGCATCGAAGCCGGTCGGATACTCCTCGGCAATGAATCCGGTGTTGAATTGGCCCGATTCGAACCGCGGGTGCTGGAGGACTGCGGCGACGAACGAGATGTTGTGTGACACGCCGCGGATGTAGAAGCCGTTCAGCGCCTCACGCATGCGTTGGATGGCTTTCTGGCGCGTCGCGGCATGCACGATGAGCTTCGCGATCATCGAGTCGTAGAACATCGAGACCTCGCCACCCTCGTAGACGCCCGTATCCACCCGGACCGCGCCCGGCTCCTCCGCCGGTGGAACATAGCGAACCAGCCGCCCCGTCGAAGGCAGGAAATTGCGGAACGGGTCCTCGGCGTTGATCCGCGCTTCCATTGCCCAGCCGTCGAGCCGGATGTCGGCCTGCGTAAACGAGAGCTTCTCGCCGGCTGCCACCCGGATCATCTGCTCCACCAGATCCATCCCGGTGATCAATTCGGTGACCGGATGCTCCACCTGCAGCCGCGTGTTCATCTCGAGAAAGTAGAAGTTGCGCTGGGCATCGACCACGAATTCAACGGTTCCGGCGGACTGGTAGTCGACTGCGGCTGCCAGCGTGACCGCCTGCTCGCCCATCGCCTTGCGGGTCGCGGCGTCGAGGAACGGCGAGGGCGCCTCCTCGATCACTTTCTGGTGGCGCCGCTGGATCGAGCAATCCCGCTCCCAGAGATAGACGAGGTTGCCATGGGCGTCGCCCAGCACCTGGATCTCGATGTGACGCGGCGCCTCGATGAATTTCTCGATGAAGACCCGATCATCACCAAACGCGTTCTTCGCCTCGGTGCGGCAGCTCTGGTATCCCTCGCGCGCCTCTGAATCGTTCCACGCCACCCGCAGACCCTTGCCGCCGCCGCCGGCAGAGGCCTTGATCATCACCGGATAGCCGATCTGTTTCGCGATGGCGAGCGCATGGTCGGCATCGCGGATGACGTCGGTGTAGCCCGGAATCGTGCTGACTCCCGCGCTTTCCGCGAGCTTCTTGGAGGCGATCTTGTCGCCCATGCTCCGGATCGCGTGAGCCTTGGGGCCGATGAATGCCATTCCAGCCGACTCCAGCGCTTCGCAAAACGCGGCATTCTCGGAAAGGAACCCGTACCCTGGATGGACCGCCTCCGCGCCGGTCTGCCTGCAGGCCTCGAGAATCCGGTCGACGACGAGATAGCTCTGCGCGGACGGCGGCGGCCCGATGTAGACGGCCGCGTCAGCAAGGCTGACGTGTCGCGCATCGCGATCGGCGTCCGAGTACACCGCGACCGTGCCAATACCCATACGACGGGCCGTCTTGATGACGCGGCAGGCGATCTCGCCGCGATTTGCAATCAGGATCTTCTTGAACATCGTCGCGAATCAGAGCGGCATGTTGCCGTGCTTGCGCCAGGGATTCTCCAGCCGCTTCCCGCGCAGCAATTTCAGCGACCGGCAGATCCGGCTGCGCGTCTCGCTCGGCATGATCACGTCGTCGATGTAACCGCGATGGCCCGCGACGAACGGATTGGCGAATTTCCGCCGGTATTCCTCGGTCCGCTCGGCGATCTTCTGCGGGTTGCCGATATCCTTGCGGAAAATGATCTCGACCGCTCCCTTGGGCCCCATCACCGCGATCTCGGCTGATGGCCAGGCGAAGTTCACGTCACCGCGCAGGTGCTTGGAGCTCATCACGTCGTAGGCCCCGCCATACGCCTTGCGGGTGATCAGGGTGACCTTGGGCACGGTCGCCTCCGCGTACGCGTACAGAAGCTTGGCGCCGTGCTTGATGATGCCGCCGTACTCCTGCGCCGTGCCGGGCATGAATCCCGGCACATCGACGAACGTGACGATCGGTATGTGGAACGCGTCGCAGAAGCGCACGAAGCGCGCCGCCTTGATCGAGGACTTGATGTCGAGGCAGCCGGCAAGCACCAGCGGCTGGTTCGCGACGATTCCCACGGGTTGCCCTGCCATGCGCGCGAACCCGATGATGATGTTCTTCGCGTGCTCGGGCTGGAGCTCGAAGAAGTCGTTCTCGTCCGCGACCTTGATGATGAGTTCCTTGATGTCGTAGGGCTTGTTCGGATTGTCCGGGACCAGCGTGTCGAGGGAGGGATCGCTCCGGTCCGCGACGTCTTCGGTCGGGACGATCGGCGGCTGATCACGATTGCTGCCCGGGAGGAAGCTCACCAGCCTCCGGGTCATCATCAGGGCCTCGACATCGTTTTCGAACGCGAGATCCGCCACGCCGGACCGGGTCGTGTGCGTGACCGCCCCCCCCAGCTCCTCCGCCGTGACCTCCTCGTGCGTGACCGTCTTCACGACATCCGGACCGGTGACGAACATGTAGGAGGAGTCCTTCACCATGAGGATGAAGTCCGTCATGGCGGGCGAGTACACCGCCCCGCCCGCGCACGGCCCCATGATGAGCGAAATCTGCGGGATCACGCCGGACGCAAGCACATTGCGCTGGAACACTTCCGCATAGCCGCCGAGGGAGGCCACACCCTCCTGGATGCGCGCGCCGCCGGAGTCGTTCAGGCCGATCACCGGCGCACCGACTTTCATGGCGTGATCCATGATCTTGCAGATCTTCTCGGCGTGCGGCTCCGAAAGCGAGCCGCCGAACACGGTGAAGTCCTGGCTGAAGACGAATACGAGGCGACCGTTGATCGTGCCGTAGCCGGTCACTACGCCGTCGCCCGGAATCTTCTGATCCGCCATCCCGAAGTCGGTGCAGCGGTGTTCGACGAACATGTCCCATTCCTCGAAGCTGCCGGCGTCCAGAAGCAGCTCGATGCGCTCGCGCGCCGTGAGCTTGCCTTTCGCGTGCTGCGCTTCGATGCGCGCGCTGCCACCCCCGAGCTTTGCTGCCGCGCGGTTTGCCTCGAGCTGCTGAATGATCTCGTGCATGGTCTCCCCTAGTCTTCCATCAACCCCAGCAGCCGCTCCGCTGCGGCAACAGGCGTTACTTCGCCGTTGGTCACGGCCGTGGCGAGCCCGTCCAGATCTCGCCTGACCGCAGGGTTGCCGCGAAAGCGCGCGCGCAATCCCGCATCGATCAGCGACCACATCCAGTCGAGCGCCTGCCGGCGGCGGCGCGTCTCGCGCTCGCCGCTCGCGTGCATGGTGCCGCGAAAGCGTTCGATCTCGCGCCAGAACTCCGTGATCCCGCCCGCCTGGAGCGCGCTCAGCACCACGACCGGTGGTCGCCAGTTCGGGGACGTCGGGCGCAGGATCGAAAGCGCCATGCGGATCTGGCGCGCGGCCGATTCGGCGGCGGCCGGATCGATATCCGCCTTGTTGATCGCGATGATGTCGGCGAGCTCCACGACGCCCTTCTTCATCGCCTGAAGGTCATCCCCGGCATTTGGCAGCTGTAAGAGCGCAAAGACGTCGACCATGCCCGCCACGGCAATTTCCGATTGTCCGACGCCCACGGTCTCGACAAGGATGACGTCGTGGCCCGAAGCCTCGCACACGAGGATCGCTTCACGCGTGCGCTCGGCAACGCCTCCGAGCGCGCCGGCGGACGGCGACGGCCGGATGAAGACGCTCGGTTCGCGCGCGAGGCGCTCCATGCGCGTCTTGTCCCCGAGTATCGAGCCCCCGGTGACCGAGCTGGTCGGATCGACCGCCAGCACGGCCAGGCGATGTCCGCGCCCGACGAGCTGAATTCCCAGCGCTTCGATGAAGGTCGATTTCCCGACCCCCGGCGCACCGGAGATGCCCACGCGGATTGATTTTCCGGCATGCGGCGCCAGCACCTCCAGCACGTTCCGGGCACGGGCGCGGTGATCCGCGCGCGTCGATTCGAGCAGCGTGATCGCACGGGCAACCGGCCGGGTCTCCCCCGCGAGCACCCCGCGGACGAGCGCCTCGTCCGTCCGATTGAGCGGAGCCGCGGCGAGCCGCTGTGAACCCGAATCGCCCATCACAACATGGCGGGACGCCGCGCGGAGACTGCCGCAAGCACCCGCCGCGCGCACTCGGGAATCGGCGTGCCCGGGCCGAACACGCCGGTCACGCCGGCGCGGTGCAGGAATTCGTAGTCCTGCGCAGGAATCACGCCACCGACGAATACGCTGATATCGGACGCACCCTGTTCGCGCAATGCGGTGATGAGCGCCGGCACCAGCGTCTTGTGTCCGGCCGCCAGCGTCGAGACGCCGATCGCGTGCACGTCATTTTCGATCGCCTGGCGCGCCGCCTCCTCCGGTGTCTGGAAGAGCGGCCCGATGTCCACATCGAAGCCCAGGTCGGCCAATCCGGTCGCCACGACCTTCGCGCCGCGATCGTGGCCGTCCTGCCCCAGTTTCGCGACCATCACCCGCGGGCGACGCCCCTCCCGGTCGCCGAAATCCCTGACTTTCGCCTGCAGCGCTTTCCACTCGGCGTCGTCCGCGTACGCCGCGCCGTACACGCCGGAGACGCTTTGTGTATCCGCCTTGAACCGACCCCACGCCTTTTCGAGTGCCGTGGACACTTCGCCGACCGTGGCGCGCAATCGCACCGCCTTGATCGACAGGTCGAGCAGGTTGCCGCGGCCGGATTGCGCGACGTCGGTCAGCGCATCGAGCGCGGCCTGCACCGCGGCCTGATCCCGTTCCGCCCGGATCTTCTTCAATCGCCCGATCTGGGATTCGCGCACGGCAGTGTTGTCGATCTCGCGCGCCTCGATCGGCGACTCCTTCGCGAGGCGGTACTTGTTGACGCCGACGATGACCTCCTCCCCGCGATCGATGCGCGCCTGCTTCTCCGCGGCGCACTGCTCGATCTTGAGCTTGGCCCAGCCGGATTCGACCGCCTTCGTCATGCCGCCCATCGCGTCGACTTCCGCGATGATCGTCGACGCGGCGTCGGCGAGCTCCTGGGTGAGGCGCTCCATCATGTAGGCGCCGGCCCACGGATCGACCACGTCGCAGATGTGCGTCTCTTCCTGGATGATGACCTGGGTGTTGCGGGCGATGCGGGCGGCGAAGTCGGAAGGCAGCGCGATCGCCTCGTCGAACGAGTTGGTGTGCAGCGACTGGGTGCCGCCGAATACCCCGGCCATGGCCTCGATCGCCGTGCGCACGATGTTGTTGTAGGGATCCTGCTCGGTCAACGACCAGCCGGAGGTCTGGCAGTGCGTGCGCAATATCATCGAGCGCGGACTCTTGGGCGCGAACGCGCGCATGGTCCGCCACCAGAGGAGCCGCGCCGCGCGCAGCTTGGCGACTTCGAGATAGAAATTCATTCCGAGGCAGAAGAAGAAGGAGAGGCGCCCCGCGAAAGCGTCCACATCCATGCCCCGCGCAAGCGCCGTTTTCACGTACTCCTTGCCGTCGGCGAGCGTAAAGGCGAGCTCGAGCGCCTGGGTGGCACCCGCCTCCTGCAGGTGGTAGCCGGAAATCGATATCGAGTTGAACCGCGGCATCGCCTCCGCGGTGTACGCGATGATGTCGGCGACGATCCGCATCGAGGGCGCGGGCGGATAGATGTAGGTGTTGCGGACCATGAACTCCTTGAGAATGTCGTTCTGGATGGTCCCGGAAAGCTCGCCCTGCGCGACGCCCTGCTCCTCCGCTGCGACGATGTATCCGGCAAGCACCGGCAGCACCGCACCGTTCATGGTCATCGACACCGACACTTTGTCGAGCGGGATGCCGCCGAAAAGGATCTTCATGTCCTCCACGGAGTCGATCGCGACGCCCGCCTTGCCGACATCGCCCGCGACGCGCGGATGATCGGAGTCGTACCCGCGGTGCGTGGCGAGATCGAAGGCGACCGATACGCCCTGCCCACCGCCGGAGAGCGCCTCGCGATAGAAAGCGTTGGAGTCCTCCGCCGTCGAGAACCCCGCGTACTGGCGGATCGTCCACGGGCGGCCCGCGTACATCGTGGCCTGCGGTCCGCGCACGAACGGGGCGAATCCCGGCAGCGTGTCGGTGTACGGCAGGCCTTCAAGATCCTGCTTCGTGTACAGCGGCTTGACCGTCAGTCCTTCGGGGGTCTTCCAGCCGAGGCGGGACAGGTCACCGGACGGCGCGGACTTCACGGCGGCCTGTTGCCACGCGTCCAGATCCGCCGATGTCGCAATCTTGGGTTCGTCGGGCATGGGATTCCTTCCTGATGTCGGTCGGCGGGCACACCATACGTCACGCTTCACGTCACGCTTCACGTCACGCTTCACGTCACCCTTGTACGTCGGCCTTGACATCCAACGCCACCGATAATACTGTATTCATAATTATGAATGCAAGAGACCGTCGCACCGACCTGAAGCCGCCTCCCGGCCCGATCGCGCCTGCCGCGCTGTATCAGGAGGTCGCGACGCGCCTGCGCGAACGAATCTTCGCCCACGAGATCCCCCCCGGAACCTGGATCGACGAGCAGACCCTCGCCGCGGAATACGGCATCAGCCGCACCCCGTTCCGCGAGGCGCTCAAGGTCCTCGCCTCCGAGGGCATGGTGACGCTCAAGCCCCGCCGCGGCGCATACGTCACCGAAGTTTCGGATCGCGACCTCGACGACATTTTCCCGGTCCTTGCCCTGCTCGAAGCGCGTTGCGCCCATGAGGCCACCGAACGCGCCCGGCCCGAAGACATCCGGCGCCTCGATGTCATCCACGACACCCTCGAGAAGCACGCTGCAGCGGGAAACCTAGATCGATTTTTCGAGGCCAACCAGGATTTCCACCGTGCCCTGCTCGACCTCGCCGGCAATCGCTGGCTCGAGCAGGTGATCCAGGATCTGCGCCGGGTCCTGCGCCTGACCCGGCACCACTCGCTGCTCGCGCGAGGTCGCGTTACGGAATCCCTCCACGAGCATCGCGAGATTCTTGCGGCGATCCGTTCCCGTGATGCGGAGCGCGCCGGCGAACTCATGCGCGCCCATCTCGGGCAGGGACGTACGGCGATCGCGAAAGTCCGGGCGCAGGATCCGGTGGCGTAGTTTTCCCCTCCTTTCCAAGGAGGGGTGCCGCCGAAGGCGGCGGGGTGGTTCGCGCGGAGCGTTCTGCCTTACGCTCTGGAACACCACCCCGGCGCTTCGTGCCACCCCTCCTCGGAGAGGAGGGGAAAGAGCTCTTAGCCGGGGTGGTTGGAGCCTACCGCAGGCTCGCGTTCAGCTTTTCGAGCGCCGCGGCGCCCGGGACGAGCTCACGGTCGCTGAGACGATTGAGCGGCAGATCGACCGTATTGAGATTCCGGTGCAGGTCTTCGGGCTGCGGATCGACGTAGAGCAGACCGGTCACGACCTCGCCTTTTGCCTGACGTTCCTGCATGAAAGTCATTGCCCCGATCCGGTCGTGCGGATCGTAATCCGCCTCGAGCTTGCGCAGCCGGATCACGGAACCGTCGTGCTGCACGACGTCGGAGAGCGTTCCCGGCGCGTAGCTCGCGGTGATCTCCGCGCGCGGCGGCATGAAATCCAGCCGGTTCACGGCCGCGTTGTGCTCGCGGACATAATCGAAGCTCTTGGTCGACCCGTCGTGATTATTGAATGCGACGCACGGGCTGATGACGTCGATGAACGCGGCACCCTCGTGCAGGATCGCCGCCTTGAGCAGCGGAATGAGCTGGTCCTTGTCGCCCGAGAAGCTGCGCGCCACGAATGTCGCCCCCAGCAGCAGGGCGACGCCCACCATGTCCACCGACTCGTCGACGTTCATGACGCCGCGCTTGGACTTCGAGCCCTTGTCGGCGGTCGCGGAGAACTGCCCCTTGGTCAGGCCGTACACGCCGTTGTTCATCACGACGTAAACCATGTTCACGGCACGCCGGAGCGCGTGGGCAAACTGGCCGAAGCCGATCGACGCCGAGTCGCCGTCGCCCGACACGCCCATGTACACGAGCTCGCGATTCGCCAAGTTGGCGCCGGTCAGCACCGAAGGCATGCGCCCGTGCACGCTGTTGAATCCGTGGGAGTTCCCGAGGAAGTAGGTCGGGGTCTTCGACGAGCAGCCGATCCCGGAGAGCTTCGCGATGCGGTGCGGCGGAAGATCCAGATCGAAGCACGCCTGGACGATCGCGGCGCTGATGGAATCATGTCCACACCCCGCGCACAAGGTCGAGACCGTTCCCTCGTAGTCGCGGCGCGTATAGCCGAGCTTGTTCGCCGGCAGCTTGGGATGATGCAGTCGCGGCTTGGCAAGATAGGTCATGGCGGGTGGTCCTCAAAGCGCGCGGTTCACCGCGCGACTTTCTTTCGGATCGGGATCGGTTTGAGCACGCCGACTTTCTCGGCGACCTCACGCGTGATGAATCGCGCGGTGATCGGCGTTCCGTCGTAATTCAGCACCGAGATCAGCTTCGTCGGGTCGACCCCGCACTCGTTCACCAGCAGCATCCGCATCTGCCCGTCGCGATTCTGCTCGATCACGAACACCTGCGCATGATCCGCGATGAAATCCCCGACGTCATCGTCGAACGGGAAGGCACGCAGGCGAAGCGTATTGACGTGGATGCCCTGCTCGCGCAACGTCTCGAGCGCCTCGGCCATCGCCGGCGCCGTCGAGCCGAAATAGATCACGCCGAACTGGGTCTGCTGCCCGGCGTCCGCACGCACCGGTCGCGGGACGATCGACTTGGCGGTCTCGAACTTCTGCAGCAACCGCTGCATGTTGTCGACGTAGATCGGGCCCTCTTCGCTGTAGCGTGCGTAGCGGTCTTTGGTGGTCCCGCGCGTGAAATAGGCGCCGCGCGTCGGATGGGTGCCCGGGTAGGAGCGATACGGAATGCCGTCGTTATCCACGTCCAGGTAGCGTCCGAACTCCTTGCCCGCATCGAGCTCTTCCCGGGTCACGACCTTGCCGCGATCGAGCTGGCGCGAGTCGTCCCAGGAAAGCGGCTGCGTCACCCAGTCGTTCATGCCGATGTCGAGATCGAGCATCAGGAAAACCGGCGTCTGCAACCGGTCGGCAAGGTCGAATGCCGTTGCGCCCATCTCGAAGGACTCGTGCGGATCCTGGGGAAAGAGCAGGACATGCTTGGTGTCGCCGTGCGAGGCATAGGCACAGGAGAGAATGTCGGCCTGCTGCGTCCGGGTCGGCATGCCGGTCGAAGGTCCCCCGCGCTGGACGTTCATCACGACCGCCGGGATCTCCGCAAAATAGGCAAGCCCGAGGAACTCCTGCATGAGGGAAATGCCGGGGCCCGACGTGCAGGTGAATGCGCGCGCGCCGTTCCAGCCGGCGCCGATCACGATTCCGATGGAGGCGAGTTCATCCTCGGCCTGCACGATCGCGTAGCGCCCCTTGCCGGTCTCCGGGTCGGTCCGCAGCTTCTTGCAGTAACGGGCGTACGCCTCCGCCACGGATGTGGAGGGCGTGATCGGGTACCACGCGCACA
>JAABRB010000558.1 GCA_011391185.1 Betaproteobacteria bacterium | reverse complement strand
CGACCGTGCAGGCAGCGAGGAATCCCGCGGCGGCTCCGGCCAGCAGCGCCCTGGTCATGACGGCACCCTTTTACGGCGCGCCACCATCTTGCGCAGGACGACATAGAACACGGGCGTGAAGAACAGCCCGAAGAAGGTCACGCCGAGCATGCCGGAGACGACCGTCACGCCCATCACGTGGCGCACTTCGGCGCCGGCGCCGGAGGCGAACACGAGCGGCAGGACGCCGGCGATGAACGCGAAGCTGGTCATCAGGATCGGGCGCAGGCGCAGGCGGCAGGCCTCGATCGCGGCTTCGACGATGCCTTTGCCTTCCTCCTCGAGGTCGCGCGCGAACTCGACGATCAGGATCGCATTCTTGCAGGCAAGGCCGATCAGCACCGCGAGCCCGATCTTGGTGAAGATGTTGTTGTCAAGGAATGCCGGCGGGAATGGCGGCGCCGACACCGCAAGCCACAGGCCGTGGATGAAGTTGACCAGCCAGATGCCGCCGATCGCGGACAGCAGGCACAACGGCACGATCAGGATGATGGCGAGCGGCAGCGACCAGCTCTCGTAGAGCGCCGCGAGCACCATGTACACGAGCAGCACGCACAGCGGAAATACGAACAGCGCGGCGTTGCCCTGCGTGACCTGCTGGAAGGTCAGGCCGGTCCATTCCACCGCCATGCCGCGCGGCAACACCTGCTCCGCGACCTGCCGCACCTTGACGAGCGCTTCGCTCGAAGAAAGCACGGCCGGATTGATGCCGGCCGACAGGTCGGCGGCGGGGTAGGCGTTGTAGCGGATCACCGGGTCGGGGCCGTAGCTGGGCTTCACGTCCACGACGCTGCCGAGCGGCACCATCTCGCCCGACGCGTTTCGCACCTTCAGGCCCTCGATGTCGCGGACGGTCGCGCGATAGGGCGCATCGGCCTGCGCATAGACGGAATAGGTGCGCCCGAACAGGTTGAAGTCGTTGACGTAGGCCGATCCCAGGTAGATCTGCAGCGTCTGGAACACATCCGTCAGCGACAGGTCGAGTTCCTTGACCTTGGTGCGGTCCACCATCGCGTCGAGTTGCGGCACGTTCGACTGGAATGACGTGAAGGTGCCGAACCGGTCGAAGCCCTCGGTTCCACCGAGCGCGCCGACCAGTCCGGTCGTGTTCCTGAACAGCTCGCCGTAGCCGAGGCCGCCGCGATCCTGCACGTACAACTCGATGCCGTTGGCGTTGCCGAGGCCGAGTACCGGCGGCGGCAACAGCGCGAAGGCGAGGCCTTCCTGGATCTGGCCGTAGCGCGCATTGATGCGCGCGGCGATGTCCGCGGCCTCGAGCTTTCGCCGGCTCTGCGGCTCGAGGCCGATGAACATGGCGCCGGTATTCGGCGTCGCGACGAAGTGAACCGCATTGAGCCCCGGGAACTGGATGACATTGGCGACGCCCGGCGTTTCCATCGCAATTTCGCCCATGCGTCGCAGGACGACGTCGGTCCGGTCGATCGTCGCCGCCTCGGGCAGTTGCAGGATGGCGAACAGGTACTGCTTGTCCTGCGTCGGGATGTAGCCGCCAGCGACGGCGCGGAAGCCGACGACGGCAACGACGACCAGCGCCGTGTAGATGACGAGCAGCCGCGGCGCGCGGCCGATGGTGCCGCCGATGCCGCCGGAGTAGCGGTCGCCGAAGCGCTGGAACACACGGTTGAACGCGGCAAACGGCCGCCCGACCCAGCGCTCGATGACGCGGCCGAGCGCATCTTTCGGCGCGCCGTGCGGCTGCAGCAGCATGGCCGCGAGCGCGGGCGACAGCGTCAGCGAGTTGAATCCCGAGATGATCACGGCGGCCGCGATCGTGACCGCGAACTGCCGGTAGAACTCGCCGGTGACGCCGCCGAGGAAGGCGAGCGGCACGAACACCGAAGACAGCACCAGCGTGATCGCGACGATCGGGCCAGACACTTCGCTCATCGCCTGATGCGCGGCCTCGCGCGGTTTCATGCCGTTGGCGATGTGGCGCTCGACGTTCTCGACGACGACGATCGCGTCGTCCACGACGATGCCGATCGCGAGCACCAGGGCGAACAACGTCAGCACGTTGATCGAGAATCCGAGCAGCCACAGCACGGCAAAGGTGCCGATGATCGAGACCGGCACCGCGACCAGCGGGATCAGCGATGCGCGCCAGGTCTGCAGGAACAGCACGACGACGATGACGACCAGCGCGATGGCTTCGAGCAGCGTCGCGACGACCGAGGCGATCGAGTCGCGCACGAACACGGTCGGATCGTACATGACCGACCAGTGCACGCCTTCCGGGAAGCTGCTCTCGAGCTCGGTCATGCGGGTGCGGACCGCGTCCGACAGCGCGATCGTGTTGGCGCCCGGCGCCTCGAAGATCACGATCGCGGCGGCGTCCTCGTTGTTCAGCAGCGAGCGGACCGCGTAGCTGTTGCTGCCCAGTTCGATGCGGGCGACGTCGCGGAGGCGAGTCAGGTCGCCGCCGTTTGCCTTGAGGATGATGTCGCCGAACGCCTCGGGCGAGTCGAGCCGGCCCTGGGCATTGACGGAAAGCTGCATGACCGTGCCTTCCGGCGTCGGCGGCCCGCCGACGCTGCCGGCCGAGACCTCGACGTTCTGCTCGCGGATGGCGGCGACGACGTCGCTCGCGGCGAGGCCGCGGGCGGCCGCCTTCGCCGGATCGATCCAGATGCGCATCGCGTAGTTGCCCGCGCCGAACGCC
>JAABRB010000557.1 GCA_011391185.1 Betaproteobacteria bacterium | reverse complement strand
ATCGCGGCGTCGACCATCGTTAGCGCCGTCTCAAGAAGCGTAAGCGCGATGAACGCCCCCTTTCGAATGCGTCTTCCGTGAGCGGCGCGTTCTGATCGATGATCGCCGCCGACGCGGTTCTCGGCGGATCGATTGCAGCAAAGAGTGCAAAGTTTGTTGGACGCTTCAGGCGGGCGGGTGCGCCGGCTTGAGGTGATCGAGGGCCCGACAGGGCGGCGCAATTGGCCGGACGAGGTCAAGGGGCGGGTCGTGGCCGAGACCTTGGAGCCGGGCGCCAGCGTCGCGCGCGTCGCCGCACGCCATCGCGTGACGGCGCAGCAGGTGACGACTTGGCGGCGCCTTGCGCGCGAGGGGCGCCTTGTTCTTCCCGCCAAGGAGGGGGCGCTGTTCGCGCCGCTGATGATCGGCGAGCCGGCGCCTGCCGCCGGGCCGGAAGTCTCATCATCGACGAGCGCACCGGCGCGGCGCTGGATCGAGATCGTCGTCGGGGCGGTGACGGTGCGCGTTGCGGAAGAAACGCCGGCGCCGCGCATCGCCGCCATCGCGGCGCGGCTGGCGCGATGATCATTCCCGCCCAGCATGTGCGGATCGTCGTCGCGATCAAGCCCGTCGATTTTCGTAAAGGTCATGACGGACTCGCCGCGTTGGTCGAAAGCACGCTCGGGCTCGACCCGCATTCCGGCGTCATCGTCGTATTCCGATCGCGCAAGGCCGACCGCATCAAGGTGCTGCTCTGGGACGGCACGGGGCTCGTCATGTCCTACAAGCGCCTCGAAGCCGGGCAATTCGCCTGGCCTTCCTTGCGCGACGGCGCCCTCTATGTGAGCCCCGCGCAATTCGAAGCGCTGTTCGCCGGACTCGATTGGCGCCGCGTGCATGCGCCGGAGATCGCAGCGCCGACCGCGACCGAGTGACTCGGGGGCAAGACGCCGTGACGCATTCGCGGCGATCCGTGATAGATTTTCGTCCGTGTCCGACATGCTTGCCGCGCTCGATCTCGACGCCCTGCCCGAAGCGGCGCGCACCGTGCTGCTGGCGCAGGCGGCCGAGCTCCGGGCGATGCGCGAGGACATCGCGCGCATCGCCGAGAACAACGCCGAACTCGCGGCGCTGAACGCCAGGCTCGAACATCTCGTCAAGGAGTTCCGGCAGGCGCTTTACGGCAGGAAGTCGGAGAAGCTCGATCCCGAGCAGCGCGATCTTTTGTTCGAGGATCTCGAGACCGCCATCGCCGAGGTCGAAGCGAAGAAAGAGACGCGCACAAGGCCGGCCTCGAACGGGCGACCGTCGCCGGCGCGCAATATCGGACGGTTGCCGAAACATCTGCCGCGCACCCTGAAGGTGATCGAGCCCGCCGACACGAGCTGCCCGTGCGGCTGCGGGCCGATGGCGAAGATCGGCGAAGACAGAAGCGAGCGGCTCGACATCGTTCCGGCGCAGTTCCGCGTCATCGAGACGGTGAGGCCGCGATACGCCTGCCGCGTCTGTCTCGGCAAGGTCGCGCAAGCGCCGGCGCCGGCGCATCTGATCGAAGGCGCGCTGCCGACCGAGGCGCTCCTCGCCCATGTCATCGTCGCCAAATTCGCAGATCACTGTCCGCTCTATCGCCAGGCCGGCATCTATGCGCGTTCCGGCGTCGATCTTGATCGCGGCACGCTCGCCGGATGGGTCGGCCGCGCGGCGTTCCATCTGGCGCCGGTGGTCGATCGGCTCGCCGCGCATCTGAAGCGCTCGACCCTTCTCTTCATGGACGAGACGCGCGCGCCGGTCCTCGATCCAGGGCGCGGGCGCACAAAGAGCGGGTATTTCTGGGCGCTCGCGCGCGACCAGCGCGGCTGGAGCGGCGCCGATCCGCCCGGCGTCGTCTATTTCTACGCCGACGGCCGCGGCGGCAAGCACGCTGAAGAGTTTCTGGCCGGATTCAAAGGCGCCCTGCAGGTCGACGGCTACGCCGGCTATAATCAGCTCACGCGACCGGCGCGCGCCGACGGGCCGGTAATGCTCGCCTATTGTTGGAGCCACGCCCGCCGCAAGCTCAAGGAAGCTTTCGAATCGAGCGGCTCGCCGATCGCCGAGGAAGGCTTGAAGCGGATCGCCGAACTCTACCGCATAGAAGCGACCGTCCGTGGACGGACGCCAGAGGCCCGTCTCGACGCCCGCAGCAGCCGAAGCGCCCCGCTCGTCGCCGATTTCGGACGATGGCTCGCCGAGAAGCGCGCCCGCGTCTCCGCCAAGTCCCGCCTCGGCGAGAAGCTCGCCTACATCGCCAATCACTGGGACGGCCTCAAACTCTTCCTCGAAGACGGCCGCGTCGAGATGGACTCAAACGCCGTCGAAAATCGCATCAGGCCAATTGCGCTCACTCGCAAGAACGCGCTGTTCGCGGGCCACGATGAAGGAGCTCGTTCTTGGGCTCGGCTCGCTTCCTTGATCGAAACCGCACGGGTCAACGGCGTCGATCCCTTCGCCTACCTCAAGGCGACCCTCGACGCCCTCGCTGCAGGCTGCAAGACCTCGCACCTCGACGAACTGGTGCCTTGGGCCTTCGCGTCGCGTCAAACCGCCGATCAAAGGGCCCCCTCGTAGCGCTTACTGTATATGCGTTGCGGGCCGTGATGACCTCAAGAAATATCGGGCTAAAGGGTCCAGGGCGACGGAACGCATCTGGATGTGTGGAGGATCAGTCGCCGTGCGCGGGACAGACCGCACTGGGGCAGAA
>JAABRB010000556.1 GCA_011391185.1 Betaproteobacteria bacterium | reverse complement strand
CACCTGCGTGATCCGCGGATGCATCCCGAAGAAGCTCTTCGCCTACGCCGCGCACTTTTCGGAGGACTTCGAGGATGCCGCGGGCTACGGCTGGACCGTCGGGCCGCGCAAGTTCGACTGGGCAGCGCTCGTCGCCGCGAAGGACAAGGAGATCGGCCGGCTGAACGGCATCTACAAGCAGATCCTCGCCAAGGCGGGCGTCAGGCTGATCGAGTCGCGCGCGACGATCGTCGACCCGCAGACCGTGAGCGTGGGCGGCAAGACGCTCACTGCACGGTACATTCTCGTGGCCACCGGCGTGAGGCCCTTCTGCCCGCCGATCCCGGGCGAGTCGCTCGGGATCACTTCCGACGAGGCGTTCCACCTTGCGAAGTTTCCCGGGCGCATCGTGATCGAGGGCGGCGGCTACATCGCGGTGGAATTCGCCGGCATCTTCCACGGGCTCGGCGCCAAGGTCACCCTCGTGTACCGGCGCGCACCGCTCCTGCGCGGCTTCGATGCCGACGTGCGCGAGCATTTCACCTCCGAGCTCAAGCACAAGGGGGTCGACGTGCGCCTCGACAGCGAAGTGGCGGCGATCGACGAGCGGCCCGACGGGTCGCGTGTCGCCCGCTTCAAGAACGGCGACTCGCTCGTGTGCGATGAAGTCATGTTCGCGACCGGGCGCAAGCCCAACACCGCGGGCCTCGGCCTGGAGAGCGCGGGCGTCACGCTCGGCCGAAACGGCGAAGTCGTCGTGGACGAGCGCTCGCGATCGAACGTCGAGTCGATCTACGCCGTCGGCGACGTGACGGGCCGCGAGCAGCTCACGCCGATCGCGATCAAGGACGGCGCCAAGGTGGCGGCGACGCTTTTCGGGGGCCGGGATTCGTCTGTCGACCACGAGTTCGTCGCGACAGCGGTATTCAGCCAGCCGCCGATCGCGACGGTGGGGTTCACGGAGGAGGCAGCGCGCGCACTCTATCCCGAGGTGCAGGTGCATCGCAGCACGTTCCGGCCGCTGAAGCACACGCTGTCGGGCCGCGAGGAGCGGACGTTCATGAAGCTCGTCGTCGATGGCGCGAGCGGCAGGGTCGTGGGCGCGCACATGGTCGGCGCCGACTCACCGGAGGTCATCCAGGGCATCGCGATTGCCGTGAAGCTCGGCGCGACCAAGGCGCAATTCGACGCGACAGTCGGCATCCATCCGACTGCCGCCGAAGAATTCGTGACGATGGGCTGATGCGCCGCTGCGGCAAACGCCGTATCGGACCGGGCTGCTAGACTAAGTGACCAGGTAAGACCCAGGAGAGATGATGCAGGAGAGCAGCCAGGGGAAGTCGGGCGAGCGCATCGCGGACGTTCTGGCCCTGGTGCGGGCCCGGATATCCGGCGACCAGCGCGAGCACGTCGAACGTTTCGTCCGGGCGTTCTTCAGTCACGTGGACCCCGACGAGATCGCCGGTCGGGCGCCCGACAATCTGTATGGCGCGGCCATCTCGCACTGGAACTTCGCGGGCCGGCGCCCGATCGGCCATGCGCGCGTCCGCGTGTTCAATCCGACGGTCGAGGAGCACGACTGGCAATCCACGCACACGGTCGTGCAGATCGTCAACGACGACATGCCGTTCCTGGTGGATTCGGTGACGATGGCGGTGAACCGCCGCGGCCTGACGCTGCATCTCATCATTCACCCCGTCCTGGCGGTGAATCGCGAAGTCGGGGGAAGGCTCGAGGGTCTCGCGCGGGACGGCGAGTCCGACAGCTCCGGACGCGAATCGTTCATGCACATCGAGGTGGATCGAATCGCCGATCCGGCCGGGATGGACGCGCTGGCCGACGAGATCTCCCGGGTGCTCGCGGATGTGCGCGCAGCGGTCGCGGACTGGACGATCATGCGCGGCAAGATCGCTGCGGTACTGGCCGAGATCGGGCATCGCCCCCCGCCTGTCGGCCCGGCCGCGGTCGCCGAGGGGCGGGCCTTTCTCGAATGGATTGCGGACAACCACTTCACGCTGCTCGGCTACCGCTGTCACGACCTGGTGAGCGTCGATGGGGAGGATGCGCTGCGCCCCGTTCCGGGATCGGGGCTCGGCGTGCTGCGCGAAACCGAGGCCGAGAAGCTTTCGGCGAGCTTCGCCAAGCTGCCACCCCGGGTGCGGGAGCAGGCACGCGTGCCGGAGCTCCTGGTGATCACCAAGTCCAACTCGCGCTCGACCGTGCACCGGTCCGGTTATCTCGATTACATCGGCGTCAAGCGCTTCGACGCGAGCGGCGCGGTCAGCGGCGAGCATCGCTTTCTCGGTCTCTATACCTCCACCGCCTACATGGCGACGCCCGCCCAGATTCCGCTGCTGCGGCGGAAGGTCGAGGCGGTGGTGCAGCGCGCGGGCCTCGCGACGCAGAGCCACGCAGGCAAGGCACTCGCGAACATCCTGGACAGCTATCCGCGCGACGAGCTGTTCCAGATCGGCGTCGACGAGCTGTTGGACATCGCCACCGGCATTCTTCGTCTCGGCGAGCGCCAGCGGTTCCGCCTGTTCGTGCGCCGCGATCCTTTCGAGCGTTTCGTGACCTGCCTGATCTACGCGCCACGCGAAAACTACGATACGGTGTTGCGCCGGAAATGGCAGGCGATACTCGAAGCGGCCTTCGGCGGCGATGCGTCCGAATTCAACGTATTTCTTTCCGAATCGACGCTGGCACGGATCCTGATCACCGTCCGCACCCATTCCGGCAGCATC
>JAABRB010000555.1 GCA_011391185.1 Betaproteobacteria bacterium | reverse complement strand
GCAACCGAGAGTCCCCGTCAAGCTGCCGACGCGCGAGGAACTCGTCGCCTTCGTCGCCCAGCGCGGCGGCGACGTGTCCAAGCGCGAGATCGTGCGTGCCTTTCGCCTCGACGCCGCGGGCAAGGCGGAGCTGAAGGAAATGCTTCGCGATCTGCGTGACGGCGGCCAGCTCCAGCGTCGCCATCGCCGCCTGAACGTGCGGGGGCACCTCCCGTCCGTCGTAGTCGCCGAGATTTCCGGCCGCGACAAGGACGGCGAGCTGATCGCCGAGCCGGTCGAATGGGACGAACAGCACGGCGCGCCGCCGCGCATCCGCCTCGTGTTCGGGAGAAACTCACACGGGCCCGCACCGGGTATCGGCGATCGCGTGCTCGTACGCACCGAGCGCAGCGATGCCGAAGACACCGCCCACTATTCCGGCCGCGTGATGAAGCTTCTGGAGCGGGCGCGGGCGCAGATGCTAGGCATTTTCCGCGCGTTGCCCAATGGCGGCGGCCGGCTCGTGCCAGTCGACAAGAAGAGCCAGGGCCGTGAAGTCACGATCCCGCCCGGCGCCACCGCAGGCGCCGAGGACGGCGATCTCGTTTCCGTCGATCTGATGAAAAGCCGCGTCTATGGCCTTGCGCAGGCGCGCGTGCGCGAGCGGCTCGGTTCGATCAAGTCCGAGCGTGCCGTTAGCCTGATCGCGATCCACGCTCACGGTATCCCGAATCTTTTCAGAAACGACGCTGTCGCCGAGGCCGAGGCCGCTCGCCCCGCCCCGCTCGAAGGCCGCGAGGACTGGCGCGCGCTGCCGCTCCTCACCATCGATCCGCCCGACGCCAAGGACCACGATGACGCGGTGCACGCGGAGCCCGACGCGGACCTGGCCAATTTCGGCGGGCACCTGCTCACCGTGGCGATTGCCGACGTCGCGCACTATGTACGGCCCGGCTCGCCGCTCGATCGCGAGGCATTGGAGCGCGGCAACTCGGTCTATTTCCCCGACCGCGTCGTGCCCATGCTACCCGAGCGCATTTCGAACGACCTTTGCTCGCTCAAACCAAACGAGGATCGCCCCGCGCTCGCCGTGCGCATGACCATCGGCGCCGACGGCAGAAAGCGCCACCACTCGTTCCATCGCGTGATGATGCGCTCGCACGCGCGGCTGGCCTATGCGCAGGCCCAGGCCGCGATTGACGGCCGCCCCGACGACGTGACCGCCCCGCTGCTCGATCGCGCGCTGAAGCCGCTCTATAGCGCCTATCGCGCTCTCGCCAATGCGCGCGACGCACGCGAGCCGCTGGCGCTTGATATTCCCGAGCGCAAACTCCTGCTCAAGCCCGACGGCACGCTCGATCGCGTGATGAACCCCGAGCGGCTCGACGCGCATAAGCTGATCGAGGAATTCATGATCCTCGCCAATGTCGCGGCTGCCGAGACTTGCGAGCAGCTGCGCGTCCCGCTCATCTATCGCGTGCATGACCAGCCGACGCTCGACAAGGTCACTGCGTTGCGCGAGTTTCTTGCCACCCTCGACATCAAGTTCGCGAAATCCGATCAACTCCGGCCCTTACACTTCAATCAAGTGCTCGCGCGCGTGAAGGGCTCGGACATCGAGAAACTCACGCACGAAGTCGTGCTGCGAACCCAGGCGCAGGCGGAATACTCGGCGCAAAACTACGGCCACTTCGGCTTGCAGCTCCACCGCTACGCGCATTTCACCAGCCCGATCCGCCGCTATGCCGATCTCGTCGTGCACCGCGCGCTGATCCGCGGCGCTAGACTCGGCGCCGGCGCGCTCCCCGACACGATGCCGGAAGCGCTCGCCGAGGTCGCGGCCCGCATATCCGCCGCCGAGCGTCGCGCCATGGCCGCCGAGCGCGACACGGCGGACCGCCTAGTCGCGCATTTCCTCGCCGACCGGGTCGGCGCCACTTTTCACGGACACGTCACCGGGGTTACGCGCGCGGGCCTGTTCGTGCGGCTCGACGACACCGGCGCCGACGGTCTCATTCCGATGCGCTCGCTCGGCGCCGATTTCTTCCGCCACGACGAGGCGCATCGCGCCTTGATTGGCGAGCGCACCGGCGAAACGCATCGTCTCGGCGACCGCGTGGAGGTGAAGCTGGTGGAGGCTATCCCGGTCGCCGGCGCCTTGCGCTTCGAGTTGCTGAGTGAAGGCCGCTATGATCTGAAGCTGAAGCGCGGACGGGGCGAGCGGCGCCCGGAGCGGCGCGATTTCCGCGGCCGACACCAGCACCGGGGCAAACGATGAACGAGTACGCCGAGCATCTCACCCGGATCGAGCGAATCGAGGACGGAGACGGATATGGCTCCGGCCGCACGGCCCGTCCGCAGGATGCGGCAACGCTGGTGCTGGTGGACCGCTCCGGCGCCGAGCCGCGAGTGCTCCTGGGCCGCCGCCATGAACGCCATGTCTTCTTGCCCAACCGTTTCGTCTTTCCCGGCGGCCGCGTCGATGCAGCCGACTCGCGCATGCCGATCGCCGCCCCGCTCGATGCCGCGAGCGAGCGCCGCCTGATGGAGCGCGTACGGCGCCCGACCCGTTCGCGCGCGCGCGCTTTGGCGCTCACCGCGATCCGCGAGACCATGGAGGAGACCGGGCTGTTGCTCGGCAGGAAATTCGGCGGCGCGCTCACCGCGCCCTCGCCTACCTGGAGTCCGTTTGCAGAAGCCGGGGTCGCTCCCGATCTTTCCGCGCTCGAATTCGTATTCCGCGCCA
>JAABRB010000554.1 GCA_011391185.1 Betaproteobacteria bacterium | reverse complement strand
AGCGGGAAATGTATTCCTGCTGCCGTGCCCGTACCGCGCCAGTCAGCGCAGCATCGCTGAACAGGATATAGGCCAGCACACCGAGAAACGGCAGCGCGGCGATCACCGCCACCCATGCGATGCGGGAGGCCGGCTCGCGATTGGGTCTGAGCATGACCCGGAAGATCACCGCGATCTCGAGTACCAGGTGTGCCGCAACGATCACCGTCACGCCGTTCATTGATTTGGTTCCATGGCTGGCGCCGGGACAGTCCGGCTCGGGCGTCGGAGGTGACGCGCCGCTGCTAATACCACAATCACCACAATCGTGCGCGCCTCAATCGGCGATGGACCGCAAGTCCGGTATACGCCGCGACCATCCGGTCTTGCGCTCGAACGCCGCGCCCAGGCGGAGCAGCGCCGACTCCCCGCACGACTTTCCAAGCAGCTGGACTCCGATCGGAAGGTTCCCCACGGAGAATCCCGCCGGCAGTGAAAGGCCGCACGCGCCGACGTAGTTTCCGGCGCGGGTGAATGTCGCCGGGGTCAGCTTCTCGTCCACCTCCGCCACGGGAATCGCGGGCGTCGGCGCCGCGGGTGTGAGCAGCGCATCGATGCCCTCCATCCATTCCGCGAAGCGGGCAATCGCCTGGCGCTGATTTTCACGCGCCGCGATGTAATCAGCCCCGCTCACGTTCTTCCCGGCGATCATACGCGCGCGAACGGCGGGACCGATCGCCACGCCGTCGTCCTCGATATAGGCGCGGTGCACCGCATACCCCTCCGCGGCAATGAGCTGACCGTTACGGACGGCAAGTTCGTCGAAGCTGAACGGGAACTCCCGCTCCTCCACCGACACCCCCAGTGCGCGAAGGACGCGAGCGGCCTCGATCGACGCGCCCAGCACTTCCGGATCGAGCGTCCCCGGAAGCTGCCGCAGAGGCAGCGTCGCGACGCGCATGCCCTTCACGTTCAGCGATTCGAGATCGGGCAGCGAAAAGAACGGGACCTGGTGCGTACCCGGATCCCGAGCATCCGGTCCGGAGAGCGCAGCCAGGAGCATTGCAGCGTCCGCGACGGTCCGCGTCAGGGGGCCGATCGAGTCGAGCGTCGTCGAGAGCGGAAAGCACCCGTGCAGGCTGATCCGTCCGAATGTGGGCTTCAATCCGACGATGCCGTTGAACGCCGCCGGAATGCGCACGGACCCGCCCGTGTCCGAGCCGATCGCGGCGGGCGCAAGCCCTGCCGCCACCGCCACGCCGGATCCGCTGCTCGAACCGCCCGGCACCCGATGCGTCGCAAGGTCCCAGGGATTCCAGGGTGTCCCGCACAGTGGATTGGTGCCGTAGCCGCCGAAGGCGAACTCGACCATCTGCGTCTTGCCGAGCAGGACCATACCTGCGGCCCGCAACCGCTCGACCACCGTCGCGGTCGTCGTACCGCGACGGTTGGCCCAGGCTTTGCAGCCGACCGCGCCGATCTTTCCTTCGATGTCGCACAGATCCTTGATCGCGACGGGCAGCCCGTGCAACGGGCCGACCGGCCACCCCGATCCACGGATGCGGTCCGCTGCTTCCGCCGCTGCCAGCGCTTCGTCGGCATAGACCGCGGCGTAGGCGCCGAGCTTGCGATCGATCCGCTCGATCCGCTGCAGAAAGTGACGCGTCAGCTCAAGAGAGGAGAACTCTCCGCTCCGCAGGCCACGCGCAAGCTCCGCGAGACTACGGAAGGCGATATCGACGGATTCCGGATTCACTGCCGACTCCGGATTTCGATCACCGAGACGCAAGCCTCTGACCCGCGCCGGCGGCTCACGATTTGTGGTGCGCCCGGTTCCAGGGGGCGATGCGCATCTCGATATGCCTGAGCACCGCCGAGAACGCCACGCCCATCGTCATCAGCAGGATGACGGGCACCATAGTCTTGTCCATCTGGAAGATGTGCGCGTAGCGGACAACCATGTAGCCCAATCCGGAGATCGCCGTGTAGAACTCGGCGATCACCATACCGACCAGCGCGCGGCCAATGGCGAGCCGGATGCCGGCGGCGATATAGGGCACTGAAGACGGCAGTAGCACATCGATCCAGATCCGGCGTTCCGAGGTGTTGAACGATCTCGCCACCTCGACCAGACCCTGGTCGACGTTCTTCACACCCTGGTAGGTATTGATCAGGATCGGAAAAAACGCGAAGAGAAACACCACCGTGACCTTCGCCTCGATCCGGATTCCGAGCCACAACACCAGCAACGGCACGAGGGCGACCATCGGCGTCGCGTAGAGCGCGTTCACGTACATGTCGAGCGTCCAGTCGACCCTGGCGAAGCGCGCCATCACGAGACCGAGCGCGATTCCGACCACAATTGCGAACAGCATCCCATAGATCAGGATCTGGATGCTCTGCTTCGCGTAGTGCCAGAGCTCCCCGCTCATCGTGAGCTCGTAGAAGGCCTTGGCAATGGCCGACGGATACGTAAAGAAAATCGGATCGATATACGGTCCGGATGCCTCCCAGACGCCGAGCACGACGAGCAGCGACCCGAGACGATAGGCGAGCGGCGTGTCCCGCAGGCGGCGCAGCGGGCCGCGTGCCTGCGACGGTCCGCGCTCCGTCTGTGCGTGCTCCGTCTGTGCGCGCTCCGTCTGCGCGCCCACCGCCGCTGTCGTGCCCGGGTTGTGATTACTCATCGCGAAAAATCACGATTCCGAGTGTTCTGCGCCCCGGTCAACCCGGACAGACCGGCCCCTTCCAC
>JAABRB010000553.1 GCA_011391185.1 Betaproteobacteria bacterium | reverse complement strand
CGGCGCGGTGTCCGAACTGCAGTCACAGCGCTCGAAAATCCTCGCGACCCAGCTCGGCGAGCGCGCCGCGATCGAGGAGCAGCGCCTCGCCGCCCTCGACGCTGCAGTGGGCGCGCAGCTCGAGGCCCGCATGGCGCGCCTGCGCCAGCAGGAGCGCGCGCTCGAGGAGCGCCGCCTGGCCGCGGATTCACTGCAGGTGCGCGCCGGCATCGCGGGCGTGGTGCAGAGCGTGCCGGTGCAGGAAGGCCAGCAGCTCCAGCCGGGCGCCAACGTCGCCCGCGTCGCCAAGCCCGACACGCTTTATGCAGAACTGCGCATCCCGGAGCTCGACGCCCGCGACCTCGCGGCGGGGCAGTCCGCCAGCATCGACATGCGCGATCGCCTGGTGCGCGGCCGCGTCGTGCGCGTGGATCCGACGGTGGTCGCCGGCGCCGTGCGCGTCGAGATCGACTTCGACGAGACGCTGCCCTCGCAGGCGCGCGCCGACCTCTCGGTGGACGGCACGATCGCGATCGAGACGCTCGCCAACGTGCGCTTCGTCGGCCGGCCGGTCGGCGCGCAGTCCGATTCGTCCACGACCGTGTTCCGCGCGAAGGCCGGCGAGCGCGTCGCTGAGCGCGTGCCGGTGAAGTTCGGGAAGGCGTCCGTGAACCAGATCGTCGTGCTCGAGGGCCTCGAGCCCGGCGACATTGTGGCGCTCGCGGACACGACGCAGTGGTCGGGCAAGGACCGACTGGTCATCGACTGAAAACAACGGAGTACTGACAACATGCAGCAGCAAGCCATGATCAGCCTCGAGGGCGTGACCAAGGTGTTCTACACCGACGACCTCGAGACCCACGCGCTCGACGGCATCCACCTGGACGTCGGCAAGGGCGAGTTCCTGTCGATCTCCGGTCCTTCGGGCTGCGGCAAGTCCACGCTGCTCGCCATCCTCGGCCTGCTCGATACGCCCACGGACGGCCGCTACCGGCTGGCCGGCGAGGACGTCACCTCGCTGACGCCCGCCGCACGCGCCAAGGTGCGCAACGAACGCATCGGCTTCATCTTCCAGGCCTTCAACCTGATCGGCGACCTGACCGTGCTGCAGAACGTCGAGTTGCCGCTGACCTACCGCCAGAGCATGAGCGCGGACGAGCGCCGCAAGGCCGCGCTGCACGCGCTCGAGCGCGTCGGCATGTCGCACCGCGTCAACCACCACCCGGCACAGCTTTCCGGCGGCCAGCAGCAGCGCGTCGCGGTCGCCCGCGCGCTCGCGGGCAAGCCCTCGATCCTGCTGGCGGACGAGCCGACCGGCAACCTCGACTCCCGGAACGGCGAGGCGGTGATGAACCTGCTGCGCGAACTGCATCGCGAAGGCTCGACCATCTGCATGGTGACCCACGACCCGCGCTACGCGGATTACGCGGACCGCAAAGTGCAGCTGTTCGACGGCCGCGTGGTGGACGAGAACACGCTGATCGACCTGTCGTCGCGTCGCGCGGCCAAGGCCTGAGGGGATATCCATGCGCGGATTCATCGACGAACTGAAGGCGGCAGTCTCCGGCCTGGCGCGCGCGCCGGCCTTCACGGCGCTCGCGGTCGGCGTGCTGGGGCTCGGCCTCGGCGCGGTGATCTTCATGTACGGCGTGGCCGACACGCTCATGCTGAAGCCGCCGCCGTTCCCGAACGCGGATCGCCTCTACACGATCGCGACGATCGACGGCCAGATCGCCGGCGACTACGACGATTCGATGTTTCCGCGGGATTACCTGCGGATACGCGAAGCCCAGACGCAGTTCGAGGCGATGGGTTCCATCTACGTCGGCACCGCCTACCTGACCGGCGACGGCCAGGCGGAGCGCTATGACGGCGGCTTCGCCGATGGCCACATTTTCGACGTCGCCGGCGTCGCACCCGAGCTCGGTCGCACCATCCTCCCGCGCGACACGATCGAGGGGGCGGCGCCGGTGGTGGTCCTGAGTTACGACCTGTGGACCGAGCGCTTCGACGCGGATCCGGCGGTCATCGGCCGCACCGTGCGCGTGAATGGCAGGTCCTCGGAAGTCATCGGCGTGATGCCCGAGGGCTTCACCTTCCCGTCCACCGCGGCGCTCTGGGTCGCGAACCAGCAGGACGCCATGCGCGTCGCGCGCAACGAAGGCGTGGACACGGCCGTCTACGGCCGGCTGCGCGCCGATGGCGACCCGGACCTCGCCCAGCAGGAACTCGCGCCGGTCGCCGCCGCCATCAAGGAGGAGGCCGGGCAGCAGGCCTTCAACGGCCATTTCGAGATCGTGCCGATCGCCGCTGCCTTCATCGGCGACGAAGGCGCGACGCTCATCTGGACGCTCGTGATCGCGGTCGGTTTCGTGCTGCTGATCGCCTGCGCCAACGTCTCGAACCTGCTGCTGGCGCGCTCCGCCTATCGCGTGCGCGAGACCACTGTGCGTTCGGCGCTCGGGGCCTCGCGCGGCCGGCTGGTCGTGCACATGCTGGCGGAGGGATTCGTGATCAGCGTGCTCGCGACGGCGCTTGGCCTGCTGCTCGGCTCGATCGCGCTCGACGGCATGCAGCTCGCGATGGCGCGGCTGATGGATGACAGCCCGAGCTGGTGGATCTTCGAGATCGACTACCGCGTCGTGATCGTCGCGGTCGGCGCGGCGCTGCTGTCCACCGTGATCGCCGGCCTGCCGGCGGCGCTGCGGGCTTCCCGCCCCTCGCTCGACGCCTTGCTGCGCGACGGCGGCCGCAC
>JAABRB010000552.1 GCA_011391185.1 Betaproteobacteria bacterium | reverse complement strand
CTGATGGGGCGTGTGCAGCACCACGACATGCGCGAGCTCACGGTGAAGGGATTCATGCGGCGCTACCATGTCGACGCGGCGCAGGCGGATCGTGTCACGGTGCTCGCGCGAGCGCTGTATGCGAAGCTCGTGCCGCGCGCGCGTGAAGCGGATCAATACATGCTTGCCTGGGCCGCGGCCCTGCACGAGATCGGGCTCACGATCGCGCACGCCGGATACCACAAGCACTCCGCCTACATCCTCTCCAACGCCGACATGCCGGGCTTCTCGCGCGATGAGCAGACGCGCCTGGCGCGCCTCGTGCTCGCGCACCGCGGCAAGCTGGCGAAGCTCGAGGCGTTGCCGGTCAAGAGCGCGGACTGGCTGATGCTGTTCTGCCTGCGACTCGCAGCGCTGCTCTTCCGTCACCGCGCCGACATGCAATTGCCGCCCATCGGTTGCCGGGCGACGGGGAGCGGATTCCAGATCGAGTTGCCTGCACCATGGCTCGACGCGCATCCCCTTACTGCAACGGCCCTGGAGGCGGAAGCCGAGGAATGGAAGGCGTTCGGGCTGAAGCTCGAGATCGAGACGGCGGCGGCGGTTCGCTCGAAGGCGGCGGGCTAGCGTGTCGCGTCGGGAGGCGGCCCACGGCGGTCCGCACTCGGCCCTGAGGTCAAATCAGGTCCGGGCCGATGACGGCACGCAGGATCGCCTCGTCGCGCCCGCCGCGCGCGCGGCTCTCGAACCACCACACGGCTGCCTTTCTGACCGACCACTCCAATTCGGTGCCGACGAGGAGGCGCGCCGCGACTTGGCCGAGCGTCGGCTGGTGTCCGACAACGAGTACCGTTCCGCCGCTGCCCGGCCAGCCGGACGCCGCCAGGACCTGGCTTGGCGATGCGCCGACACTCAATGTCGGAACCGTCTCGAAAGCGAGTTGCAGCGCCTCCGCGGTCTGGCGCGCGCGGGTAGCGGGACTCACCAGGATCACGCACCCGTCCGGCAGTCGGGCCTTGAGCCACTTCGCGACGGTCTTGGCCTGCTGCCGCCCCTTGTCCGTCAGCGCCCGCGCCGCGTCCGGCGTGCCGTCCTCGGCATCGGCGTGGCGCCACAGGACTAGATTCATGTGCCTCACTGTTTACTCCGAGAGAGCGTCGTTCGTATCGTAGAGCGCTCCCCGGAATTTACCGGATCGGTTTCGCCCTGATCGGGCGTTGCCGTGATGCGTTATGCGTCCCCGTGCGCATCGTCCGCCGGGCGATGCGCACAATCCTGCCGGTTGCAGGTCGCGTAGATGTAGAGCGAATGCTCGCGGATGGTGAATCCCCGCTCCTTTGCAACGCGCAGCTGGCGTTTCTCGATGTCGGCATCGTAGAACTCCTCCACCTTGCCGCAATCCAGGCACACCAGATGGTCGTGGTGGCTCGAGTCATTGAGCTCGAACACCGCCTTTCCCGACTCGAAGTGATGCCGCTGAAGGAGGCCGGCCTGCTCGAATTGAGTGAGCACGCGGTACACGGTGGCCAGTCCGACTTCGTGACCGTCGATCGACAGCAGCCGGTAGACGTCCTCGGCCGTCAGGTGGCGCACTTCGCTACGCTCGAATAGCTCGAGGATCCTCAGGCGGGGAAGCGTCGCCTTGAGGCCGATGTTTTTCAGGTCGGCGGCATTGGTCATTCGCAGGGGGAAGCGCTGGGGACTCCGGTATCATAGCGGCTTTGCCGCCCTCCGAGAACGCGCCTCGATCAAGCCATGTGTCGCCCCATGTGTCGCCCTGTGTGTCGCCCTGTGTGTCGCCCCATGTGTCGCCCTGTGTGTCGCACCATGTGTCGCCAGCTCGCCATAGCCTGCGGGACCGTTGCGTGCGCGTTCATCCTCACCGCGTGCGGCCCGCTCGTCTACCGGATGGAGGTGCAGCAGGGCAATCTCGTCACGCAGGAGAGCGTTGCCCAGCTCAAGCCGGGAATGACCAAGGACCAGGTGCGATTCGTGCTCGGGACGCCGCTCGTCACGGATATCTTTCACTCGAACCGTTGGGACTATGTCTACACGTTCCAGCCGGCGCGCAGCAGCTCGATCAAGGAGGAGCGCCGGCTGACGTTGTTTTTCGACAAAGAGGGTCGGCTCGACCGGGTCGATGGCGACGTCGTCCCAAGTGCGGGCAGTCCCGGCCGGACGGCGGACAACAAGCAGTAGGAGTGTGAACGTGCGTGTCGCCATTGCGGGAGCGAGCGGACGAATGGGTCGCGCGTTGATCGAGGCGACCCTGAATGCGGACGACCTGACGCTCGCGGCAGCGTTGGAGATTGCCGGCTCCCACGCGCTCGGATCGGATGCGGGCGAGTCCCTTGGCGTGCAAACCAGGATCGCTGTAACGGCCGACATCGGCGCGGCCGTTGCGGCAAGCGACTGTCTGATCGATTTCACTCGGCCCGAGGGGGCGATCGTCCACGCGGAAGCCTGCGCGAAGCAGGGCACGCCGGCGGTCATCGGCACCACCGGCTTCAGCGCGGCGCAGCGGGACCGGATCGGGGCCGCGGCGCAGCGGATTCCGATCGCCATGGCGCCCAATTTCGCAGTCGGTGTGAACGTGCTCTTCAAGCTGGTCGACGTCGCGGCGCGATCGCTGGGCGACGATTTCGATGTCGAGATCATCGAGGCGCATCACCGGCACAAGGTGGACGCGCCGTCGGGCACTGCGCTGCGCATCGGCGAGATCGCGGCGCACGCCCGCGGCCGCGACCTCGGGCAGACCGC
>JAABRB010000551.1 GCA_011391185.1 Betaproteobacteria bacterium | reverse complement strand
GGGCCGCACCGTGCAGCAGGAATTCTGCCACACCTTGAACGCGCTGGTGGACGCCGGCCGGCAGGTGGTGGTCGCCGCCGACCGGGCGCCGGCCGAGCTCGAAAGTCTCGAGGAGCGCGTCCGCTCGCGGCTCGCCGGCGGTCTCGTGGTCGAGATCGGGCCCCTGGAAGAAGAGCTGCGGCTGCGCATTCTGGAGACTCGTCTTGCGGCCCTCAAAACCGAGCACCCCGGCTTCGACGTGCCGGCCGCGGTGATCATTCACGTGGCTCGCCAGGTCACCCAGAACGGCCGCGATCTCGACGGCGCCGTGAACCGGCTCCTGGCCCACAACCAGTTGAGCGGCCGGCCGGTGACGATCGAAATGGCCGACGACGTAATCCGCGACCTGGTGCGGCCCGCCGACCCCCGCCGCATAAGGGTCGAGGACATCCTGCGCATTGTTTCCAAGCACTATGGCGTGTCGCGCGCCGACCTGCTCTCGGCGCGGCGCACCGCCAACGTGGTGCGGCCCCGCCAGATCGCCATGTATCTGGCCAAGACCCTCACTTTACGCTCGCTGCCGGAAATCGGCCGCCGCTTCGGCGGCCGCGACCACACCACGGTCCTGCATGCCGTGCGCAAGATCGAGGGACTGGTGCAGGGCGACAAAGTGCTGGCCGACGAGATCGAAGTCCTGAAACGCCTCCTGCAGGAGTGAGTCTTGCCTAAAGCGGGCCGAGAGGCCAAAGTCGGTGGTCCGGTGCGCGCGCAAGGCGCGGATCGCAAGATCAAGGTTTCCAACCGGATCGTCCCGTCATGAAGGTCACACTGGAGCGCTCCGAGCTCGTCAAGGCGCTTGCCCATGTCCACCGGGTGGTGGAGCGCAGGAACACGATTCCGATTCTGGCCAACGTCCTGATCCGCGCCGGCAAAGGCGGGTTGGAGCTCAAGGCGACCGACCTCGATCTCGAAATCATCGAGAACGTGCCGGCCGAAGTGAAACAGCCCGGCGCCACCACCGTTCCCGCGCACATGCTCTACGACATCGTGCGCAAGCTCGCCGAAGGCGCGCAGGTGCAGCTGGAGGCCGCCGGCGACCGCGCCACCTTGCTCGTCCGCGCCGGCCGTTCGCGCTTTACGCTGCAGACGCTGCCCGAGAGCGATTTTCCGGATCTTGCCGCCGGCGAGCTACCGCACCGCTTCAAGCTCGCGGCCAAGGATTTCAAGCGCCTGGTGGAGAAGACCCAGTTCGCGATCTCGACCGAAGAGACGCGCTATTATCTGAACGGCATTTATCTCCACGCGGTCGACGAGAAGGGCGCCAAGCTGCGCGCGGTGGCGACCGACGGCCATCGCCTGGCCCAGGTAGAGATCGCGGCGCCCAAGGGCGCCACCGGCATGCCCGGCGTGATCGTGCCGCGCAAGACGGTGGCCGAAGTGCAGCGGCTCCTGGAAGACGCCGGCGACGAGATCGAGATCGAGCTTTCGCCGACCAAAGTTCGTTTCACGCTCGGCAAGACCGTGCTGACCTCCAAGCTCATCGACGGCACCTTCCCCGACTATGCGCGCGTCATCCCGGTCGGCAACGACAAGACGCTGGTCGTCGAAAAAAGCGAGTTCGCCGCCGCCGTGGACCGGGTCTCGACGGTGTCGAGCGAGCGCGGGCGGGCGGTGAAGCTCTCCCTCAGCGACGGCAAACTCACGCTTTCGGTCACCAACCCGGATTCGGGCAGCGCCACCGAGGAGCTCGAGGTCGAATACAGTTCCGAAGCCCTCGATATCGGCTTCAACAGCCGCTATCTGCTCGACATCACGCAGCAGCTCGAGGGCGAGAAGGCCGAGCTCAAGCTCGCCGATCCCGGCTCGCCGACGCTCTTGCGCGACAAGGAGTCGGCCGGCGCGCTCTATGTGCTGATGCCGATGCGGGTGTGAGCCGCACCGCGCCGAAGCCCGCCGCCGATCTGCGCCCCGCGCGCCGCGCACGGGTCTTGCGGCTGCGGCTCGAAAATTTCCGCTCCTATCGCCGCGCCGAGCTCAAGATCGGCGATGGGCCCGTCGTGCTGTTGGGCGCCAACGGCGCCGGCAAGACCAATCTCCTGGAGGCGATATCTTTCCTGGCGCCCGGCCGCGGCCTGCGCCGCGCCACGCTCGAGGATGCGGCTTCGAGCGAGGGCGACGGCTCCTGGGCGGTCGCGGCCGAAATCGAGGGCGCGCTCGGCACCGCCTCGCTCGGCACCGGGATCGAGCCGCCGGCCGAGGGCGCGCAGCCGCTCCGCCGCTGCAAGATCGACCGCGAGCCGGTGGGCTCGGCCGCGGCCTTCGCCGATCACCTGCGTGTCGTTTGGCTGGTGCCGGAGATGGACGGGCTGTTTCTCGGTCCCGCCTCCGAGCGGCGGCGTTTCCTCGACCGGCTGGTGCTGGCGATCGACGCCGAGCACGGCAGCCGCGTCGCCGCGCTCGAGCGAGCGTTACGTTCGCGCAATCGTCTGCTCGAAGAACCGTCGCCCGATCCGCGCTGGCTGGATGCGATCGAGCACGAGGTCGCCGAGCTTGCGGTCGCGGTCGCCGCCGCGCGCGCCGAATGCGTGCGCCGGCTGCGCGCCGAGATCGCGGCCTCGCGCGACCCGACCTCGCTGTTTCCCTCGGCCGAGATCGGCCTCGATGGCTGGATGGAAGCGGCGCTTGCGAGCGCGCCCGCGATCGAGATCGAGGACCGCTACCGCGAGAACCTGCGCGAAGCCCGGCCGCGCGACCGCGCCGCCG
>JAABRB010000550.1 GCA_011391185.1 Betaproteobacteria bacterium | reverse complement strand
ATCTCGATGCCGCAGCCGAGGGCGCCATCGCCTCGAAGTACCGCAATGCGGGCCAGACGTGCGTGTGCGCGAACCGCCTGCTCGTGCAGGACAAGGTCTACGATGCCTTTGCCAGGAAGCTCGCAGAGCGCGTGGCCAAGCTCAAGGTCGGCAACGGCATGGAGGCCGGCGTCACGACCGGTCCGCTGATCGATGCCGCCGCGGTGGCGAAGGTCGAGGAGCACATCGAAGACGCCGTCAGCAAAGGCGCGAAGATCGTCGCGGGCGGCAAGCGCCATTCGCTCGGCGGCCTCTTCTTCGAGCCGACCATCCTCGCCAACGTCACTTCCGAGATGAAGGTGGCCCGCGAGGAAACGTTCGGGCCGGTCGCGCCACTCTTCCGGTTCAAGGAGGAGGCGGACGCAATCCGGATGGCGAACGAAACCGAGTTCGGGCTGGCCGCGTACTTCTACGCGCGCGACATGGGCCGCGTGTGGCGCGTGTCCGAAGGCCTCGAGTACGGGATCGTCGGCATGAATACCGGACTCATCTCCACCGAAGTCGCGCCGTTCGGGGGCATGAAGGAGTCGGGCATCGGCCGTGAAGGCTCGAAGTACGGGATCGAGGAGTTCCTCGAGATCAAGTACGTGTGCATGAGCATCTGACGCGAAACCGCCGCAACAGGCCGGCGGCGCGCGGACCGCAACGCCGGCCAGTCGGTGAATTCGCGGAGACTACTTCTTGATCCGCGTGATCTTGTTGCCCTGCAGCCCCAGCCCCGCCATGAGACCCGACTGGCTGAAGATGAAGGCGTAAATGTCGTCCTTCAGCGTCGTTGTCGTCGACGACTTTCCCATGCCCTCGTCCATCACCACCACGCTCGGTCCGACGCCGACCTCGAAGCCATCACTCTTGCCCAGGTAAGCGAGTGCCGAATCGGACATGAAGAACATGGCGTAGCCGAATTTCTGGGCACCCGCCTGCAGCCCGTACGAGCCCCCGGCGGTGTTGTAGTACCCGGCAACCTTGCCGCCCTTGTAGAGCACGCCCTCGCCAAACTGGCCGCCGACCACGAAGCCGGCCTTGACGACGCTGGGAAACACCAAGATGCCCTTCGCCTTCGTCTCGAGCGCCTTGGCGGCCGGCGTCTTGGCGACGAGCGTCTTGAGCGCGGCCCGGGCCTCGCGGTTCAGTTCGGCCGCGCTCTCCGCGAACGCGGTCTGCGGAGCGAGCAGCGTGAATGCTGCAAATGCGAATGTTGCAATCAGCGTAGTGATTCTGGGCATGATGACTCCAGAGACGGGATTCACGGGGATCGGCTCGCCGCGACGGGTGTCAGAGATCGACACAGGGCGCGCCGGCCGACATGCATTTTAGCAATTTCTGAATTCCCTGGCCCGCGCGCGTTGAGCGGCGCGGCAGCGTCCGCTCCAACGCGTGCAGATATCCCGTCGCCTGCGCGGCGCCGAATCGACACATCATTCACGACCTCGAACGCGCAGGTGACGGGATAGCAATGATCAGACGTTGAAGCGGAAATGCATCACGTCCCCATCCCCCACCACATACTCCCGGCCCTCGACGCGCATCTTTCCGGCTTCCTTCGCACCCTGCTCGCCCTTGCCCGCGACGTAGTCCGAAAAGTTGATCACCTCCGCCCGGATGAAGCCGCGCTCGAAGTCGGTGTGAATCACGCCTGCCGCCTGCGGCGCGGTCGCGCCGACCCGGACGGTCCACGCCCGCACCTCCTTCGGTCCGGCGGTGAAGTAGGTCTGCAGTCCCAGGAGCGTGTAGCCGGCGCGAATGAGGCGCGCGAGGCCGGCCTCATCGAGGCCCATGTCGGCGAGAAACACGGCCTGCTCCGCATCTTCCAGGTCAGCGAGCTGCGCCTCGATGGCCGCGCAGATCGGCACCACCGGAGCGCCCTCGCTTGCTGCGTACGCTTCGACGGCTGCGAGCATCGGGTTGCCGGAAAACCCGTTCTCGCTGACGTTGGCAACGTACATCACGGGCTTCATCGTGAGAAGAAAAAGCGGCTTGAGCGCCGCTAGCTCCTCTTTCACGAGCGCCGCGGTCCGCGCAGGGCGCGCCTCGTTCAGGACGGCTTGCACTTTTTCCAACACCGCAACGAGTCGCTGCGCGTCCTTGTCCCCTCCGGAACGCGCAACCTTCGAATTCTTCGCGAGTTGCTTCTCGACCGTGGCGAGGTCCGCGAGCGCGAGCTCGGTATTGATCGTCTCGATGTCGGATACGGGATCGACCTTGCCCGTGACGTGCACGACGTTCGGATCCTCGAAGCACCGGACGACGTGGGCAATCGCATCGGTCTCGCGAATGTTGGCGAGAAACTGGTTGCCCAGCCCCTCGCCTTTCGAGGCCCCTGCCACCAGACCGGCGATGTCCACGAATTCGACGGTGGCCGGCACGGTCTTTTGCGGCTTCGCGATGCGCGTCAGTTCGGCAAGCCGGGGATCGGGAACCTCGACGATGCCGATGTTCGGATCGATCGTGCAGAACGGGTAATTCTCGGCGGCGATGCCCGCCTTGGTCAGCGCATTGAACAGGGTCGACTTGCCGACGTTGGGCAGACCGACGATTCCGCATCTCACAGGCATATATACCGCTCAGTCGTGGTTGGTGTTTTCCTCACCTGCATCCCTCGCAAAAGCGGAAGGTCACGAACAGGTGGGAACCGGCTGGTTCCCTCCTTCGGAGAAACCCGAAGGTCACGAACAGGTGGGAACCGGCTGGTTCCCTCCCGTTA
>JAABRB010000549.1 GCA_011391185.1 Betaproteobacteria bacterium | reverse complement strand
TGCGATCCGAACAATCCGAAGAACCGCCGCCGCCGCTGCTCGATCCTCGTCGAGCGAATGGAGGCAGCTGGCCGCACCACGGTTCTCGTCGATACCTCGCCGGACCTGCGCGCCCAATTGCTCGACGCGGAAGTCCAATCGCTCGACGGCGTGCTGTACACGCACGCCCACGCCGACCACACCCACGGCATCGACGATCTGCGGCCGCTCATGCTGCACATGGGCCGCCGCATCGACATCCATGCCGACGCGCCGACGGCCGAACTCCTGAAGGCTCGCTTCGGCTATTGCTTCTCGACACCCGTGGGCAGCGAATATCCGCCGATCTTGAACGAACACCGCATTACGGCCGGCAAACCCGTAACGATCACAGGAGAGGGCGGTCCGATCGCGGCCCTGCCATTCATCCAAGATCACGGAAACGAGCGGACCTTGGGCTTCCGTTTCGGTGGACTCGCCTATTCCTGCGACGTGAGCGGGATACCCGAGGAAAGCCTGCCCGCGCTCTCCGGTCTTGATGTCTGGGTTCTCGATGCTTTGCGCTACCGGCCACACCCGAGCCATTTCAGCCTCGAGGAAGCACTCGCCTGGATCGCTCGCATCAAGCCGCGCCGCGCGATCCTGACCAACCTGCATACCGATCTGGACTACGAAACGCTGCGCAAATCGCTGCCGGAATCGGTCGAGCCCTGCTTTGACGGGCTAAAAATCGTTCTGTGACAGGCGAATACACGAAAATTCTGCGGCGCCGATTGAAATAGCGGACCGTGGCCGTTCAGCGCTGGTCGGCAGTCTCCGGGCAAGCCCAGTGCGGCTGCAAAGTCACGCCCTCCGCAAGCGCATCGACCGCGATGATCGGCGGCGCATTGTCGACCACACGGTTCCTGCCGGCGCGCTTGGCCTCGTAGAGGGCCGCATCGGCCACCACGATCGCGCCAGCGATGCTCTTGGCGTCCTCGGGGACGATCGCCACACCCACACTGCAGCCCACAGAGAAACGCAACCCGTCCAGCTCAATTGGATCGGTATCGAGCGCGTTACGGATCTCTTCGGCGATAGCTCGCGCTTCCGCCCGCTCCCGGCCGTCCTTGAGCGGCATGATGGCCACGAATTCATCGCCGCCGACGCGCGCCAGGATGCCGCGCCCATCGACGACGGAGACGATCCGGCGCGCGACCGCAGTCAGCACCCGATCGCCGATCGCGTGTCCGTGCGTGTCGTTCACCGGCTTGAAGCCGTCGAGATCGATCGCCAGCACCGCCTGGGCCCGGTCGCGGCCGCCAGCCTTGCGGTCGATGATCTGACGCTCGAGGTAGCGCCGGTTGGGCAGGCCTGTGAGCCGGTCGAGATAGGCCAGGCGCTCGAACTCGGCAGTCATCGCGTTATAGGTCGCGGCAAGGTCGTGCAGTTCGTCGGCCACGAGAAAGGGCAGCTGGACGCGCACGCCTATTTTGCCGGCCTTGAGGCGCTGTGCCGCTGTCTTCAGCACCCGCACGCCACGCAAAACGCCGAATTCGGCAAATAGCATTGCGGCCCCTGTCGAACCGGTGGCGACCAGCATCAGCAGCAGAAGTTCGGCCCAGAACCTTTTGTCGATAACCTCGAGCACCTCGCTACGCAGCAGTCCCACCGCGATCGTCACGCCAGAATCGGGCAGACGGGAAATGCCGAAGATCCGCTGCTCGCCGCTCGGATCGGTAGCCTCGAACGTAGGCGACGTGGCCGAAAGAATCTCGCGCACCAGCGGCTGCCCGAACTGGTCGCCGCCGGTCATGCCTGGAAAGATTTCCGGCTGCTGGACGATGATTCCGCCGCGGCGATCGAGCGCAAGCAGCACACCGCCGAACTTCGCGCTGGCCTGCGCCGCGACCTGATTGACCCATTGCAGATCGATGCCGAGCGAAATGACGCTTTCGAGGTTGCCCCGGGCGTCGAAGGCGGGCAGCGCGGCCGGCACCAGCGGCTTAACGACAAAGCGGCCGACCACGACGTCGCTGGTCGCGAACCCACGCTGGCTCACTGCATCCCGGAAATGCACGCGATCGGCGATGCTGAGATTTTCGGGAATCCCTGGACGGCTGTGACAGCGCACTATGCCGTCTTTATCGGTCACCAGGATGGTCGTGATCCAGGGATTGATGCCCTGAATCCCGATCAGGATCTGAGAACACTCGGCGGTCGCGTTGCGAACCGCCGGCAAGCTGCGCAGCAACTCCAGCAATCGTTCGGCCTTCTCGATCAGCTCCGCATGATCCGAGGCGGCTTCGCGGGCAAGCGACGCGGCGCGGGCATTGGCGTCGGCGAGGGCGGCTTGGCTGGCGGATTGCAGGCGATAGAATTGCAGCGCAAATACCGGCGTGACCGCCACCAATATGGTGAGGACCAGCAGCCAGCGTAGCCGCACGTAGTGGAATGGACCTTGAAATCCGACCATGGAACCCGACCCGTCCCCAAAATCCCGGGTAATGGGTGAAACCTGCACGCAATCGCCTAAAAAACCGGACGGAGAACGATTCAAATTGAATGAATTGCGCGCATTGTCATGCCGCAGGTGAGCTTTGCTCTAGAGCCCTGTATCACCTTAGATGTTCCATAATATGTCTTCTGCGAATCATGGTTTTTGGCTGGCCCCGTTAAGACTGTCCAGCGCGACCCCCATCCCCAGAATTGGCCCGCCAACGAACGCGGTTTCCGCGACCGGCGGATTCGCCTCTGCTAAGAGCCCCGTATGAAGCCCGCGCACG
>JAABRB010000057.1 GCA_011391185.1 Betaproteobacteria bacterium | reverse complement strand
TTCCTCCCGTTACCCTCCTTCCCGCTGCGAGCAGGCCGAGCACATGCGGGGGTTGATGTTTTTGAATATTCCCCTCCTTTTCAAGGAGGGGTGGCTGCAAAGCAGCCGGGGTGGTTCAGTCCACGCTATTCACTTCGATGACTCCTGTCCTCCGCGCCGAAATTGAACGTGCAATATCCACGGCGATCGGTGAGCCGTTTCGGATCGCACAGACCCGTGGCATTGCCGGCGGCTGCATCCATCGCGCGATGGTTCTCGAAGGGGATGGCGCGCGTTTCTTCGCGAAGTTGAACGACCAACGCTTCGCGGATGCATTCGCCGCAGAAGCAGACGGGCTCGACGCACTTTCGAAGGCCGGCATTCGGGCCCCCGGCGTGATCGCGCGGGGCGCCGCGGAGGGCGGCGCGTTCCTGGTACTCGAGCATTTGGAGCTCGGGCCGGGAAACGAAGTCGCATACCGTGCCCTGGGCACGCATCTCGCGGCCCTGCATGCGCATCACGGCGCGCGGTTCGGTTGGCACCGGGACAACTTCATCGGCGCCACAGCACAGCACAATAGGGAATCCGGATCCTGGGTGGGATTCTGGCGGGATGCACGGCTCGCGCCGCAGCTCGCGCTCGCGGCGAAAAACGGGATGCGCGGCAAGCTGCAACGCCTTGGCGAGGCGCTCAGTGCGGCGCTTCCGCGAATGCTCGCCGGTCACGCGCCCGCAGCTGCACTGCTGCACGGTGACCTATGGAGCGGGAATGCGGCGTTTCTTGCGGACGGCACGCCGGTCGTGTTCGATCCCGCGGTGTACTACGGAGACCGCGAAGCCGACCTGGCGATGACGGAGCTCTTCGGGGGATTTCCGGCCGCGTTCTTCGCGGCATACCGGGAAGCCGCGCCGCCCGCCGATGGCTACCCGTTACGGCGCACGCTCTACAACCTGTACCACGTGCTCAATCACGCGAACCTGTTCGGTGGCAGGTACGCGGCGCAGGCGGAACGGATGATGGAGCGCCTGCTCGCGGAAACGAAAGGGTGAATTGTCAGGCGGGTTGCCGCCCGCCTCGCTGCAGACTCATGCGTTCTGATCGCTCGGCGCGAGCATCGTCTGCAGCTCGCCCGATTGATGCATCTCGCTGAGAATGTCCGATCCGCCGACGAATTCCCCGTTGACGTAGAGCTGCGGGATCGTGGGCCAGTTCGCGTACTCCTTGATACCCTGCCGGATTTCGGGATGCTCGAGCACGTTCACGGTCGCGACATCCGTCGCGCTGCATGCCTTGAGGATCTGAATGACGTTGGCGGAGAAACCGCATTGCGGGAAATCGGGCGTGCCCTTCATGAACAGTACAACCCGGTGCGAAGTCACGATCGCTTTGATTTCGTCCTGAATGCTCATCGTCGGTGTCCTTGTCTCGTCCGTCCTTGTATCTTCCCTGGCCGGGCTTCAATACCCGACCAATTTAGTCAGATTTTACTCATCCGCCAACCGCGGGTCAACTCCCGCGCCTCGCGGAACACCCGCCCTGCGATCCAGGGGTTGAAACGGCATCAGGTGAATGCCGTCCCGGAGCAGCGAGACCCGGATCTCGGTGCCCAGCGCGAGGCCGTTCCGATCGGCAACATGCAGCGGGATCGAGACCTGCAGGTCCGCGTCCACGCGCCCGTCCACGTGCATGGTCACCGCCGCATTCTCGCCGAACGGCAGGAACTCGCCGATCACCCCGCTCACGGGATTTTCGCGCTCGCCGCGCGAGGGCCGGTCGCGCCGGTGCAGGATGCAATGCGCGGGCAGGATTCCCCAGGAGATCGGGCCGTCCGCCGCAAACTCCGTGCGCAGCGGCGCCTCGAGCGTGTAGTCGAGCCAGCGCACCAGGCTGTGGCCCGCGTCGGGATGGTGCGCGACGATCTCGCCGTGAAACAGGTTGCGAAAGTCGACCAGCCGCGCGACTTGCACGTCACGGGGCCGGGCGATCAGTTCGAAGGGTGGGCCGGCTTGCAGCGTCTCGCCGGCGTGCAGCACGACCATCCGGTCGGCGAGCATCGCCGCCTCCTCGAGATCGTGCGTGACCAGCACGATCGGCATGCGCAGCCGCCGGCGCAGCAGCGCGAGCTCGCGCTGCAGCTTGCGTCGCGTCACCTGATCCACGGCCGAGAACGGCTCGTCCAGCAGCAGAACCTGCGGGTCGCGTGCGAGTGCCCGGGCCACGGCAACCCGCTGCTGCTGCCCGCCCGAGAGCGCATGCGGCAAGCGATCCTCGAGACCGCCGAGGTTGACGAGGTCGAGCAATTCACGCGCGCGGTCGTGCCGTGCCATCCGGGGAACGGTGCCGAGCGCTGCCTCCACGTTGCGGCGTGCACTCATGTGCGGAAAGAGCGCGTAGTGCTGGAAGACCAGCCCCGCGTGGCGCGCCTGCGGCGCCACGAAACGCGTCGCGTCCTGCCACGTCTCACCGTTGCATCGGATCTCGCCCGACCCCGGTTTCACCAGTCCCGCAATCGCGCGCAGGATGGTGGACTTGCCGCTGCCGGACGGGCCGACGAGCGCGACGAGTTCGCCGGCCACGCATTCGAATGCAACCTTGAGCGGAATCGGCGCCGCCTGGTCGAGCCGGACGATGAGCGCCGGCTCAGCCACGCCGCCGCCTCGCCCGGTCGAGCGTGTAGATCACCGTGATGGACACGAACGAGATTCCCAGCAGCAGCGCCGACATGACACCGGCCGCGCCATCGTCGAGCGCCTGCACGCGGTCGTAGATCGCGATCGCAATCGTCTTCGTCTCTCCGGGAATGTTGCCCCCGACCATCAGCACGACACCGAACTCGCCCAGCGTATGCGCGAAGGTCAGCACGAACGCGCTCAGCAGCCCGGGCCACGCGAGCGGCAGCTCGACCTGCCATAGCGTCCGCCAGCCGGACATGCCGCACAGCCATGCCGCCTCGCGCACATGCACGGGAATAGATTCGAACGCGCGCTGCACCGGCTGCACCGCGAAGGGCAGGTTGAAGAGGATCGATGCCGCGAGCAATCCCGCGAAGCTGAACGCGAGGGTCCCGCCGGTGAGCGCCGCAAAGGCCTGGCCGAGCACCGACTGCGGCGCGAAGACCACGAGCAGGTAATAGCCGAGGACCGTCGGCGGCAGCACGAGCGGCAATGCGACCAGCGCCTCCACGGCGGCCTTGCCCGCGAAGCGCCGCCACGCGAGCTCGCGAGCAAGGAGAATCGAAAGCGGCAGCAGCAGCGTCGCGGTCGCAACCGCGAGCTTCAGCGACAGCCAAAGTGCGCTCCAGTCCATGCGCTAGTGTCCCGAATCAGAAATTCGCCGAAGAAAACCGCCCAGTTCGCCGCCAGGCGTCGTTCCGCTCCTTGCCAAGACGGCCAGTCTGGGCTGCGTCGCGCGCCTCGCCTGACGGCGAACCGAGCGGTTTTCGCTTGCCTTCGGCGTACTCGTCGATCATGGATAGGGCAGTTCCACCTGAGAACTTGTTCAACGAATCCCTGATTCGGGACACTAGCGACGCGCATCGCGCGCTATTTCCCCGGCGCGACCTTGCGCTTCCAGAGTTCCCAAGGCCGCATGATTGTGCTCGCGTGAGTGGGCTCGGAAAGCGCGGCCTCCTCGGGCACAAGATAGGTCACCGTTCCGCCGAGCGCGATCGCCTGCTGCTGCAGCAACGCGTTCAGCTGGGTGTAGATGGCGCGAAACACGGCAAGCGGAACACTGGGCGCAACCGCCACGTACCCGTGGCCGCGCATGAGTGTGACGACGCTCGCGCCGACCGTCTCGGCGAGCGCCCGGCCGTGATCGTGATTACGGACGAGCAGGTCGGTGGGGCCGAACCGGCTCCGGATATCGAACACCGGCGCGCCGCGTCCGAGGAAACCCGCCATGTGGTAGATCGGGCGCAGCGGAATCGACGATGCAGCAAACGGGATGACGCCAGGCGCGTGACTGTGAACGATGGCCAGGACATCGGGCCGCGCTCGATAGATCTCGCCGTGGATGAACCGCTCGAGATAGGGCTGCCGCTCATCCCCGGCGGCCGGATTGCAGTCGAGGTCGAGCACCATCACGTCGGTTGCCGTGACAAGCTCGGGTGCGCGCGACCGGGAGATCAGGAATCGGTCCGCGTCGGCAGGATGTCGCGCGCTGACATGGCCGTAGGCGTCCAGGACGCCATAGTGCGCAAGGATCCGGTTCGCTGCGACCAGGTCTTCCATCAGTGCCCGGAGCGACGCGGACGGTCGGCGCAGCGCGGCCGCGCTGCGGGTGGGTGGTCCGGTCACTGCACCGCGTGGCTTTCCGGGCATGGGCGTGACTATACGTGAGCGCGTGAGCGAAACGACCGTGCAGTGCACAAAGAAGACACCGGTGCGGCGATTGTTTCCACGGTGCCGCGTTTCGTGCGCACATTGCGCGGGGTCCCGATTCGCTTGCCGTTCGCGCATTTACTTGCTAGGGTGTCCCGGACGGAGGACTACCGCCTGAAACGGCGCCTGTTTCAAGCTGCGCGGGGGGATGAGCGCAGCACCGGAATCCAGACAAGAAGTCGGCCCCACGCTCTGTTGGACCACCGACCGGGCTCTGATCCGTTTTTCGACACACAACCAATGATTAGGAGGAGACCCATGCAAGCCAGGAGAGTAGTCACATTGACCCGCGCCGCGGCCGTTGCCGTCGCGGCTGCGGCCCTCTCGGTTCCGGCCGCTTACGCCGACTCGATCACGATTCGCATCGGCGCTGGCCAGCCGATGGCGCCGCTCGAGCCGATTTTCATGGCGCACAACTATCTCGTGCCGAAGGTCAAGGAGCGCGTCGAGAAGGAGACCAAGCACCAGGTCACCTTTATCGAGACCTACGGGGGCACCGTGGCGGGGCCGTTCGACGTGCTCGAGGCGGTCGAGAAGGGCCTGTTCGACATCGGGCTCTGGTGCGCGTGCTTCGAGCCGACCAAGGCGGTCCATCTCGCCTATCACTACTTCGTTCCGTTCGTCACCGACGACCCGATGACGCAGTACAAGATCACCCGGCAGGCCTACAAGGAGTTCCCGGATTGGACCGACTCTATCTCGAAGAAATACAACCAGCGCTGGCTCGGCTACGGGACGTTTTCCTCGTACGGCCTTGGCACCAAGTTCAAGTGGACCAAGATGAAGGATCTCGAGGGCCACAAGATCGCCGGCGCGGGCCCGAATCTGCCGTGGTTGAAGTTCACTGGCGCGACACCGGTGCAGACGAGCCTGAACGAGGCCTACAACTCGCTTCAATCCGGCGTCTATGAAGGTGTGGTGATCTTTCCGCCGGCGTGGCTCGGCTTCAAGCTGAACGAGACGGCGAAGGTCTTCACGAACGTCGGCTGGGGTGCGACGTCGATCTACCAGATGTCCATGAACAACGACTCCTGGAAGAAACTCCCGCCGGAGATCCAGAAGATCATCTCCGAGGAGTCGGAAACCTGGATGGTGAAGGTGGCCGAGGAGTCGACCAAGCGTTTCGGCACATCGGTGAAGAAGCTGAAGGAGACCGGCAGCACGGTGCTGGAGCTGCCGTTCGAAGAACGGGCGGTGATGGCGAAGGCGCTCGGCGGATGGCCGGACGAGAACGCGAAGAAGTTCGACGCGGAAGGCCTGCCCGGCACCAAGCTCTTCCGCCGCTATCTCGAAATCGCCGAAACGTCCGGCGTCAAGCTGCCGCACAAGTATACCTTCAAGTAAGCGGCCCCGCGGCCCGTGGGCCCGGCGCGCGGCGCGCCGGGCCTTTTAGTATCTGTCGCGTTACTCCCTCGAAAGAATCCGCCAGACATCCTCGGCGCGGATCGGCATGTCGATGTGCCGCACGCCGTAAGGCCGCAGCGCGTCGACCACCGCGCCGACGACCGCAGGCGGCGCACCCGTCGCCCCGCACTCTCCAGCACCCTTTGCGCCGAGCAGGTTCGTCGTGCACGGTGACGATTCATCATGCGCCACGAAAAAGCTCGGCAGATCGTCGGCGCGGGGCAGCGCGTAATCCATGAGCGAGCCCGAGAGGAGCTGTCCGTTCTCGTCGTAGACCGTCCGCTCCAGCAGGGCCTGTCCGATCCCCTGGGCGATGCCCCCATGCGCCTGGCCTGCCACGATCGTCGGATTGACGATGTTGCCGACGTCGTCGACCGCCGTGAACCGCGTCACGGCGACCTCACCGGTCTCGCGGTCGATCTCGACCTCGCAGATATGGCAACCGTTCGGCCAGGTCAATCCGCCCGAGGTCGTGGTTTCGGCGACGCAGAGCGTCCCTCCAGGCTGCTGGCCGGCGAGATCGGTCAGAGGAACGGTCCGATCCGTCCCGCCGATCCTGAATTGACCCGCGGCGTACTCGATGTCGGACACCGCGGCCTCGAGGACGCTCGCCGCGAGCGTCCTGCCGCGCTCGATGAGCACTTTCGACGCGCTCGCCACCGCCGAGCCGCCCACGAACAGGGAACGTGATCCGCCGCTGCCACCGCCGGTCGCCACGCGATCAGTGTCGCCCTGCACGACGTCGATCCGGTCTGCCGACACCTGCAGGCGCTCGGCAACGAGCTGGACGTAAGAAGTCCTGAGTCCCTGCCCCATTTCCTGCGTGCCGGAGAGCACGATGACGCGCCCGTCCGCGTGGGCTTCGATCGTGACGGTCTCGGTATGCTCGTTGCGTCCCGTATGCTCGATGAACATCGCGAGGCCGCGTCCCGCGAGTCGGCCGCGCGCTGCGGCATCCCGGCGGCGCGCGGCGAAACCGTTCCAGTCATGGGCGGCCATCGCCCGCGCCATGACACGTGCGAAGTTGCCGCTATCGATCGTCACGCCCATCGCACTTCTGTAGGGCATTGCGGAGGCAGGAATCATGTTCCGGCGGCGCAGCTCGACCGGATCAGCTCCGATCTCGCCGGCCGCGATGTCCACCAGCCGTTCGAGCACGTACACGGCTTCCGGTCGGCCCGCGCCGCGGTACGCGTCGACCGGACCGGTGGTTGTCAGGACGCACTCGCAACGGGCATGCGCGAGCGGAATGTCGTAGACGCCAGTCAGCACGCGAAACGAAGAGATGGTCGGAATGAAACCGCCCTGGAACGACAGATAGGCGCCGACGTTGCCGAGCGAGCGAACCCGCAGCGCCAGAAACTTCCCGGCGGCGTCGAGCGCGAGCTCGGCGCGATTCACCTGATCGCGCCCATGGATGTCGCTGAGGAACGCGTCCGAGCGGGCGCCGACCCAGCGCACCGGGCGGTGGAGGTCGCCCGCGGCGACCGCGACCGCCGCGTACTCCGGGTAGCAGAAGACCTTCGCGCCGAATCCGCCGCCGATGTCCGGGACGACGATGCGCAGGTCCTGCTCGGGAATTCGCAGAACCTCGCGCGCGAGATGCTCCCTCAGAAGATGCGGCATCTGGCATCCGACATGCAGCGTGTAGCGGCCGGATGCGGCGTCGTATTCGCACAGCGCACCGCGCGGCTCGAGCGACGTCGGCACCAGGCGGTTGTTGATCACTTCGATGGCGGCGACGTGGGCGGCGCCCGCGAACGCAGCGTCCACTGCCGCTGCGTCGCCCTCCTCCCAGACGCCCGCGATGTTGCCCGGGCGGCTCGGCCAGATGCCGGGTGCGCCGCTGCGCACCGCCGCACGCGGATCCGCCACCGGCGCGAGCGGTTCGTACTCGATCTCGATCATTTCCGCCGCATCGAGCGCCTGCTCGAGCGTCTCCGCCACGACGAGCGCGACGGTATCGCCCACGTAACGGACTGCATCGGTGGCAAGCGGCATGCGCGGCGGCGCGCCGAGCGGCACCGCGAGCGGATTGGAGGGCAACTGCCGAAACGGAATCGCACCGATGTCCCGCACGGCTAGATCCACTCCCGTGTACACCGCGAGGACGCCCGGCGCGGCCACGGCGCGTTGCCGCGCGACGAAAACGAGCCGCGCATGCGCATGAACGGAGCGGACGAACACCGCCGCCGCTGCGCCCGCGACGAGTAGGTCCGAAAGGTAGCGACCGCCGCCGGTGAGGAGCCGGACATCCTCGACGCGGCGCATGGGCCGCGCGGCGCGCGCCCCCGACTCGCGCGCCCTGCTCACCGTGTGAGATATGTAGCGGTGACCGGCCAGATCCAGATGATCGCCATCACCAGTAGCATCAGCATCCAGTACGGAATGGAGCCGCGGAAGATTTCAGCGAGAGTCACCGAGTCGTCAGGCACCGCCGCCTTGACGGTGAAGACGAGGAGCCCGAAGGGCGGCGTCAGCAGCCCCGCCTCGATCGCGAGGATGCCGAAGATCGCAAATGCGGCAGCATCCCAGCCGACGGCCTGGGCGAGCGGCCAGAAGATCGGCACGGTGAGGAGGATGATCGAGATCGAGTCGATGAGTGTGCCCAGGGCCAGCCAGATCGCCACCAGCAGCAGAATCACGCCGAAACCGCTCAGGCCCAGCCCATCGATGGAATCCTGAATGATGGTGATGATGCCGCCGAGCGCCAGGAACTTCGCGTACATGGCTGCCATCATCAGCACGAAGAGGATCGGCGCGATCGTCTTGCCCGAGTCGATGACGACGCGGCGCGCGCCTTTCCAGCGCATCCCCTTCAACCACGCGAAGAAGATTGCGCCGCCGCAGCCCACCGCGGCCGACTCGGACGGCGTGAAAAACCCCCCGAACAATCCGCCCAGGACGAGAAGGATGAGCGCGATCACGCCCAGGCCGCTTACAATCTCCACGAGGGACGGCTTTGCCTCGGCCGTGGCGGGCGGTGACGGGGCAAGCGACTTGTTCATTCCGGCGCGTACCGAGCAGTAGACGATCATCAGCACCGCCAGGATGATCCCGGGAATGATGCCCGCGAGAAACAGCTTGCCGATCGAGTACTCGATCACGACGCCCCACACGATCATGAGCACGCTCGGCGGGATCAGCATGCCGAGGCTCGCGCTGCCGGCAATGGAGCCTACCGCGTAGATGCGGTTGTAGCCGAGCTTGCGCATCTCGGGGTAGGCGATGCGCGAAAACGCCATGGCCGACGCGATGCTCACGCCCGTCACCGCGGCGAAGACCGCATTGCCCAGTACCGTCGCCACCGCGAGCCGGCCCGGCAGTCGGCGCAGAAAGTAATTGCAGATCCGGTACAGGTCGCCCGCCATGCCGCACCGGCTCATGAACTCGCCCATCAGCACGAAGAGCGGAATGGCCGCGAACACCGAGTTTCGCAGCACCGCGTAGGCGGCCTGGTTGGCGAGCTCCAGGGTGATGCCCAGATTGCCGAACAGCAGGTACGCGCCGCCTAGCGACACGATCCCGAGGACGATGCCGATGTGGATGCCGACGACGATCATCGCGATCAGCGCGATGAGAATGATGATCAGCGTAGTTGTAGGGTCCAGCACGATTCCCCTTTCGGCAGGCGCACGTTGGGCCGCGGTTTTTTTTAAACGGGACGCCCGGCCTCAGGCCGGCTTTACGCGTCGTGTCAGGGTGAAATACAAGAGCTGCAGATAGACCAGCACGCAGATGGCACTGAAAAGGATGATCACCGTCCGGACCGGGTAGACCGGAACCTCGAACGCGCCGGCGCCCTCGATCTCGAGCGTCTTCCAGCTGACGATCATCGCCCCCCAGCCGCCCCCGATGATCGCGATGAAAAGCGCGACGCCGAGTACATACGTGATGCTGTCGATCGCCCGTCGCCAGGAATCGTTCAGGCCCTGGTAGACGATGTCGGTCCGCAGCATTGCCCCGCGCTTGATCGACGACGGGAGCTCGAGGAACAGGATGCCGACGATCGAGTTGCCGACGATCTCATGGGCGCCGAGAAAGGGCGAGTTGAAGGCCTCGCGCCCGACGATATCGTAGAGAAAGATCGCCGCGAGGAGCAGCGCCCAGAACGCCGAGATCGTGCTGAGGATCTCCGTCGACCGATCGACGAAATCCCGGTCGCGCCGCGCCAGACCGTCCATGTTTCCTCCTCCTGGTACGCCGGCCCCGTCTTCCGGGCTGCTTCTCGTCCGACGCTTGCGTCGAATCTTACGTTCGACTCACTCCCAATACGGATCCAATACGGATCCAATACGGATCGGGCTCAATTCGGATTGTGGCCCATTTCGGATTGTGGCCCATTTCGGACAATTCCACAGAATCCGCCGTCTTTACGCGGGTCAGTGTACGCGGATCAGCTCGAGATGGACGCGCCGCGGATCGCAAACTTCGGCGCTTGTTCCGGCGCGGGAAAGACCGTCAAGTACTTGATGTTCTCGAAGGGTATGAAGAGCAGCGCCCCTTCTGCCTCGACAGTGAGGATTCGCCGCTTGAGGATTTCCTCCTGCAGGATGGTCCGCGCATATTCGTTCGCGGCCTGTTCGGGAAACTCGATCGTGAGCGAGGTCCCGTCGTTGAAATGAATGGTAAGGCCGCGCTTCGGTGTCATGGGCGTCTGCTCCTCGGAAAGTCGACGTGATCGGGGCAAGCTACCACATGGGCAGATGCCCCGCCACCCGTCGACAGATCGGTTCCGCTATGTCAGGGTCACCGACAGACCGGGCAGATCGATGCCCGAGAGCGTGGTGTGCCAGGTCGCGCCAGGATGCACCGGGAGCGCGGCGGTCAGCGTCCCGGTCGTGACGATCTCACCTGCCGCGATCGGCGGGAACTGCGGCAGCCCGCGCAGCAATTCGAGCAGGTGCGCCATCGCGAGCAGCGGCGTGTCCAGCACGTTCGCGCCGCCGCCCTCGGCGCGCACGCCGTCCTCGCTCGACAACGTGATCGTGAACTCGCGCAGCTTGCGAATGCAGTCCGATATATCGGTTACCGATACCGGCGGCCCGACGACCAGCGCGCCGTGCAGCCCGTTCACGGCAACCGTATCGGCGACCTGGAATTTCCAAACGGGAAACGGACTCTGCACGATCTCGAACCCGTGCGCGATCCAGTCGACTGCGGCCAGGATCTCCGCTTCGTCGCGCGTCGCGCGCGGCGCCTCGCGGAAGTGCAGAACGATCTCGGGCTCGATGCGCGGCTCGGCGAGATGGCCGATCGCCAGCGTCACCCGCGGTTCCGCGGCGAACTTCACCGTCGTGTCGTAGACGAATCCCCAGATCGGCTCGTAGACGCCGTACTCGTGCCAGATGGTCCGGTTCGTGAATCCGATCTTGCGTCCGACCGGATGCGCGCCGCGCGCGAGGCGCGCGCGGTGCAGTGCTTCGCTCACGGCATAGGCACGGGTGATGTCGAATCCCGGCACGGTGCGCGAGAACGGCGCGACCGGCCGGCGTTGTGCCGCCGCGTCGAGCAGCTGTCGGGCAAGCTCGTCCATGGTTCCCGCGCGGATCGGAATCAGATCTTGAATGCGGCCGCGAGCTTCTTCGGCACGGCGACGTTCTTCAGGCGCACGTAGTCGGGCAGCCCATTCCGGTACGGCGGATAGTCCTCGCCCTGGATAAGGGGCGCCAGATACTGCCGGCATTTTTCGGTGATGCCGAAGCCGTCGGCGGTGATGAAGTCGGCAGGCATCGTCTTCTCGACGTTCGCCACCTTGTCGAGCGAGGCCATACCGACCTTCCACTTGTAGGGCTTGTTCGAGACGCGCTCGACGGTGGGCATCACGGAATTGTGCCCCTTCAGCGCGAACTCGACTGCGGCCTTGCCCATCGCATAGGACTGCGCCACGTCGGTTTTTGACGCGATGTGGCGCGCCGCACGTTGCATGTAATCGGCGACCGCCCAGTGATACTTCAGGTCGAGCGCATTCTTGACCATGCCCGCAACCACCGGGGCGACACCACCGAGCTGCGCATGTCCGAACGCGTCGCGCAGCCCCTGATCGGACAGAAATTTCCCGTCCGGACCTTTCACGCCTTCGGACACCACCACGGAGCAGTACCCGTGCTGCTTCACGGTCGCATCGACACGCGCCAGGAATTTCGCCTGATCGAACGGTACTTCGGGGAACAGGATCAGGATCGGCTGCTCCAGATCCGGGCTCGATGCCATGCCGCCGGCCGCGGCGATCCATCCCGCGTGCCGGCCCATGACTTCCAGGATGAACACTTTGGTGGACGTGAGCGCCATCGATGCGACGTCGAGCGTCGCTTCGCGCGTCGACACGGCGACGTACTTGGCGACCGACCCGAACCCGGGGCAGTTGTCGGTGATCGGCAGGTCGTTGTCCACGGTCTTCGGCACGTGGATCGCCTGGAGTGGGTAGCCGAGCTTTTCCGCGAGCTGCGAGACTTTCAGGCAGGTGTCGGCCGAGTCGCCGCCCCCGTTGTAGAAGAAAAATCCGATGTCGTGGGCCCTGAAAACCTCGATCAGCCGCGCATACTGGACGGGATCCTTCTCGAACGGCTGCAGCTTGTAACGACAGGATCCGAACGCGCCCCCGGGCGTGTGCTTGAGGGCGGCGATCGATCGCGCGCTTTCCCGGCGGGTGTCGATCAGGTCCTCCGTCAGCGCGCCGATGATGCCATTGCGCCCGGCAAACACCTTGCCGATCTTCGATTTGTGCTTGCGGGCCGTTTCGATCACGCCCGCCGCGCTTGCGTTGATCACGGCGGTGACGCCGCCCGACTGGGCATAGAAGACGCTTTTCGGCTTCATGGGCTTGCTCCGTTTGTCCAGTGTCCGCTCAGCCCGAATTATCCGTGGATCGCCGAATCGCGGGGCGGCGTAGGTGACCCGGCGCCCGGGCGCCGGATCAGAGCTTCGCAAATATCTCCTTGATGCCCTGCCGAAGCCAGCGGTGCCCCGGGTCGGCATCCCGGCTGCGGTGCCAGACGAGGTAGGCCGGAAAAAGCGGAAGCTTGACGGGCAGCGGCAGGATCTTCAATCCGAGCTGGGGCGCCAGCACGTCGGCAAGCCTGCGCCCGAGCACTCCCACGAGATCGCTCTGGCTGACAACCAGCGCGGCCGCAAGCGTGCTGGGGACTTCGAACAGCACCTTGCGATCGAGCGCAAGCAGCGGCTCGGCCCCGTCCAGTCGCGTGTCCACCAGACTCGAGCGCGACAGCACGACGTGCTCCTCGGCGAGATACCCGGCAAGCGTCAACCGGGAGCGGACGCGTGGATGACCCTTGCGCACGATGGCGACAGCCTCCGCCTGCATCACCCGCTCCGACGCAAACCGCCCGTCGCGCGGCGGAATGAAGTCGGCGGCGATGTCGACGATTCCATCGCGCAAATCCGGCCACAGGCGCTGCCGCTCGAGCACGGTGATGCCGCGAACCATGACACCGGGCGCGACGCGGCGCACCCATTTCAGGACCTCCGCGCCCACGAGCACCTCGATGCCGAATGCGCTGGCGAGCGTGAAGCTCCGCTGGGACGTCCGCGGATCGAAGGCGCGCACGCCTTCCAGACCTTCGCGGACCAGCTCGAGCGCCCGGCGGACCGGTTCCGCGAGGCGATCGGCCAGCGGAGTCGGCGTCACACCGCGCGCGCCCCTTACGAACAGCCGGTCGCGCGTCAGCGCACGAAACCGTGCGAGCGCGTTGCTCACGGCGGGCTGCGTCATCGCGAGCCGGCCCGCGGCGCGGCTCAGATTTCCTTCGGCGTAGACCACGTCGAACACGACCAGAAGGTTGAGATCGATCGTCCTCAGGTTCAGCGCCATGAATATCTGATATCACATATATAAAGTGGAATGATATCTCAGCCCCGGCGATGCTCGCAATGTCGAATAAGTACCGGAGCAGAGAATGGTTCAACCGAAGGAGGAGCGGGCCCCGTTCAGCATCGAGGACG
>JAABRB010000548.1 GCA_011391185.1 Betaproteobacteria bacterium | reverse complement strand
GTCGGTACAGTCGAGTGTCTCGCGGCTGCCCGCGACCGAGACCGAGAGCGCCTTGCCCGGGATGACGTGTTTTTCGGAGCGGTGGCACGCCGTGCAGGCCATGTTCGGACCATCGGCCGCCATGTGCACGTCCATCTCGCGGGTCGGTTTTAGGAGCGAGCTGTCGAGATCGCCGTGCTTCACGTGGTCGCCGCCGCCGCCGAAGAAGTGGCACGCGCCGCAGGTCTGCCGGCTCGTCTTGCCGACGCTCTTCGCAACCTTCTCGAGGTCGACGGCGGGCCACTTGTTGCCCGAATTCGGCGGGAACTCCTTCGGCTCATAGGTCGGATGGCCGGCGCCGACCGGGAATTTCTTGTAGGTGCCTGTGGTGTCGTGGCACACGAGGCAGTCGACGTTCTCGGTCTTCGCGAAATCGAAGCTCGCGTCCTTCCAGCCGTAACCGGCGTGGCAGCTCGTGCAGCGCGGCTCGTTCGACGGGAGCGCGATGCAGAAATTGTTGACTGCGTTCACCTTGCCGAGATTCACTTCCTTGTCGCCCACGCGCTGGCGCGAGGTCCACGTCCAATGGACCGTCTTCATGAAGTCCTTCGCCTGGTCCTGGTGGCAGGCCAGGCACGCTTTCGTGACGTCCGGGCCGGTCTTGAACGGCCCCTTGATCATGCTCGAATGGTCCATCGCGGCGCGCGTCGGGCTCGCGGACAGAATCGTTGCAGCGGCGAATACAAACCCCGCGATAACACGCTTCATCGGTGGTGTCTCCCGTAATCGATTGCAGTTGGTGAGGCCCAGTCGGGCGCGAAGCCGACGCCAAAATCTGATCTGGATCAAAATAGACCGATCGAGCCGTACATGCACATCCCCCGATCGGCGGATGCGGCCACGCCTCGCAAGAACGGAGAGGAGCAATCATGATTACCGAACTCGTCATATTCGATCTGCCGAAGGACATGACTCGCGAACAGGTCGTCGAAGGCATGCGCAGGGTCGCGCCGCACTGGCGCGCGAACAAGGAGCTCCTGCGCAAGAATTTCCTGTACGACCCCGCGAAGGGTCAGGCGGGCGGGGCCTATACCTGGCCGAGCGTCGCGGCGGCGCAGCGCGGACACGACGCCGCGTGGCGCGCCAAGATCCGCGAGATGTACGGCGCCGATCCGGTGATCCGCTATTTCGAGACGCCGGTGCTCGTGGACAACGTGGTGAACGACACGATCGAGGCAGCGGCCTGACCGGTCGCCGAACCCGAGCGAACCGGATGAGGATGGGATGTCGGGTGTTCTGATCGTCACTGGTGGCGGGCGTGGCATCGGCGCCGCCACTGTGCGCCTCGCCGCGGCGCGCGGCTACGCCGTCTGCGTGAACTACGCGAAGAATCGTGAATCGGCCGATGGTGTCGTCGCCGAAATCGGCAAGGCCGGCGGCCGCGCGATTGCCGTGCAGGCCGACGTTGGCGTAGAGGCCGAGGTCGCGCGGCTGTTCGAGACCGTCGACCGGGAGCTCGGCACCGTGACGGCGCTCGTCAACAACGCGGGGATTATCGAGAAGCAGGCGCGCCTGGCCGGTATCGACGCGGCGCGCCTCGCGCGAATGTTCACGACGAACGTCACCGGTCCGTTCCTGTGCGCACGCGAGGCGGTGCGTCGCATGTCCACCAAGCAGGGCGGGGCAGGCGGCAACATCGTGAACGTCTCGTCGGCGGCATCGCGCATTGGCGGCGGCGGCGAATACCTCGACTACGCCGCCGCGAAAGGCGCGATCGACACCTTCACGCTCGGGCTTGCGAAGGAGGTTGCCGCGGAGGGCATCCGGGTCAACGCGGTGCGGCCGGGAATCATCTACACCGAGATCCATGCGAGCGGCGGCGAACCCGGCCGGGTCGACCGGATGAAGTCGGTCGTGCCGCTGGGGCGGGGTGGCCAGCCCGAAGAGGTGGCGGCATCGATCCTCTGGCTCCTCTCTGACGAGTCGTCCTACATCACCGGCACGATCCTCGACGTGGCCGGCGGTCGCTAGTTAGGAGGCGATAAGATGAACGAGCGACTCGCACGCGAACCCGCCGCGGAACAGGAAGCGGCCGGGATGAAGGCGCAGCTCGTCGAATACTGCAAGCGCAAGGGCGCGCTGGCAGTCGGCGTTGCGGATCTCGATTCGATCGATCTTGTGGCGCCACCGGGCCACCGGCCGCGGGACATCCTGCCGGGCGTGCGATCGGTCATCTCGCTCGGCGTGGGCGGCCAGACGCAGGGCGCGTGGTCGGTTCCCACCAAGGCGTTCGCCTATTTCGGCAGCACCGAGGGTCGCGCCTATGGGATTGCCTACGGTTGCGCGTTCTTCATCGAGAACCGGTTCCGCGCCCGGTCGATTTACTGCCCGCCCGACATGGATCCCGAAGGCGGCGCGCGTATTCCGTTGCAGAGCCTGAAGCTGCACGCGGAGCTCGCCGGGATCGGGGCCCGCTCGCTCGCCGGCGACATCCTGCTGCATCCCGAGTTCGGCTACATGTACTACGCGTCGGTATTCACCGAGTTGTGGCTGCCGCCCGACCGGCCGCTCGAGACCAACCCCTGCCCGGCGCCGTCCTGCGTGGACATGCACCGCAAGACCGGGCAGACGCCGTGCATGAAGTTTTGCCCGGTGCAATGCCTCTCAGGCGAGATCGATGAGCGCGGCGAGCAGGCCGAGATGCGCTACGACATGGCCAAGTGCGCCGAGCTCACGCAGCAATACGAGGCGCTGCCCGCGATACTGGCC
>JAABRB010000547.1 GCA_011391185.1 Betaproteobacteria bacterium | reverse complement strand
CTCGACCATCTCGAGCACTACCTCCTCCGCCACCGCTCCGTGCTTGCCGAGCGTTGCCTCATTCACACCTAGCATCTCGCGCTTGGAGACGTAGGTGTAGGTGACGAAGCCGCGCTCGAACCACTCCGAACTGCCCGGCACCATCGTCACCGCCTCGGCGATCCAGCCGCCGGTGCACGACTCCGCGGTGGCGAGCATCAGTTTGCGCCGCTTCAGTGCTGCGCCGACCCGCTTCGCGAGTCGGTACAGCGTGGACGGTGGACGGTGGACGGTGGACGGTCGCGCCTTGCGGCTGCTTATCCCTTTTCCCTTTTCCCTTTTCACTTCGGACCTCGTCACTCGAGCAGCGTCTTGGCGACCGCCAGGACGAGCAATGTGTAAAACGCCGCGATCAAATCATCGAACATCACGCCAAAGCCGCTCTTCAGCGTCCGGTCATAGTGGCGGATCGGCGGCGGCTTCACGATATCAAACAGGCGGAACAGCAGGAACGCCGCCGCCTGCCAGTAAAGCGACGCGGGCACGAAGACCAGCACCAGCAGGAACGCCACTGTCTCGTCCCACACCATGCCGCCGTGGTCCGCGGCGCCGATCGCCTGCCCCGTCACTTCGCAGGCCCAGATTCCCAGTACGAACAACACCAGGACCAGCAACAGGAACCCGATCGCCCCGACGTGCGGGACAAGGAGCCAGTACAGCGGAAACGCGAGCAGCGTCCCGAAAGTGCCCGGCGCGAAGGGAATGAGGCCGGCGCCGAAGCCGAATGCCACGAGATGCGCGGGGCGGCTCAGCACGAAGCGCCACGTCGGCCGCAGGAGCAGGTCAGACATTCAATCGTGTCCTTTGTGTCGAAGCTTTTCGCATCAGGAATCGCGATAGGAAAACCGCGTCCCCGCCGGAAAACGCAGGCCGAAGGTACCCGCCAGGACATCCAGCAGCTCATCATCGTCCTTGAGAGTCCGCCGCGCGACATTCCCGCCGCCGCGGTCAGTGACGAGCTCGCGGTTGCGCAGGACATGGCGCGCCGCGGGCGTCGGCAATTGGGCTGTCAGCGTGCGCACGAACGGTGAGTCCGGGTGCGTCGAAGTGTAATGGTTTGCCATGTCGCAATCGGCCAGGGTTTGGGGTTCCAGCGTGAAGCAGTAGAGGTTGGCCCAGGTTGCCTCCCGCCGGGACTGCAGCAGCCATAGCCCCTGCTTCTCTTCGACGATGCGGTAGGTCCAGGCGTGGTGGCGCGTTTCACGACCCGTGGCGAACGGCACCGGCAGCAGCAGCCCCTCGCCGCCGAACCCGACATCCGCCACCCAGTTCTCGCCCTCGACGTCGACCAGCAACAGCATGTGGGTGCGCGGCAGGTCCCGGTCTCCCCGGTGCCGGACTTTCGCGGCGACCAGCTTCAGGTCGAAGCCCAGCCTGGCGAGCACCGCCGCGAGCAGCAGATTGTGCTCGAAGCAGTAGCCACCGCGCCCGCCCGCGACGAGCTTCGCCTGCAGGCTCGCGAGGTCAAGGCGGATGGGCCGACCCAGCAATACGTCGAGGTTCTCGAACGGTATGTGCGTGGCGTGCGCGAGATGCAGCGCCTCCAGCACGGCAAGGGTCGGCTGCCGCACGCCGGAATATCCGACGCGCATCAGATAGGCGCCAAGATCGAGAGTATCAGTGCTCATCAATAATGAATTGTTGTTTTCTTGGCGGCCTTGGCGGTTCGATGTTTCACAACCTTCCGTCCACCTCGATGCCGCGGTAGAGCCAGTCGATTTCCCAGGGATGCTCCGGGTCGCGCCGCCGCGCCAGGTCATTGCGCAGCTCGCGCGCGCCGCCATCGACGTGGATGTAATCGCCGAAGAAGCGCGAGGAGAGCACCACGCGCGCGCTGCGGTTCATCCGCTCGCGCTGGTAGGCGAGGAAAGCGCGGTGGTAGTCTTCCCCCGCAGCGGCGACCTTCTCGGCCAGCACCACGCCGTCCTCGATCGCCATGTTCGCGCCCTGCGCCAGGTACTGCAGCGTCGGGTGCGCCGCGTCGCCCAGGAGCGTCGACCGGCCGCGGGTCCAGTTGGTAACCGGATCGCGGTCGTGCAGGACCCAGTTCCGGTCGCGCGAAATGTAGCGCAGCATGTCGCGCACCCTGGGGTCGGTGTGCGAGAACACCTCGTCCAGCTCGTCCAGGCCGCCAAAGTTATTCTCACCGAGGCGGAAGCGCCGGCTCGCGACGGTCGCAACGTTATTCATCACCGTGCCGCCGCGCAGGCGGTACTGCACCAGGTGCAGGTTGGGGCCGACCCAGATCGTCATCGAATCGAGATGGCTGCGGTCGATGATCTCGCCGGTCGGCACCACTCCGCGATAGCTCACGTGCCCCGCCACGCGCGGCGCGCCATCATTCACGATCGCCGCGCGCGTCGGCGACCACAGACCGTCGGCGCCGATCAGCGCAGCCCCCTCGTACTCGGCGCCATTCTCGCAGCGCACGACGACCGTATTGCCGCGATCCTCGAAGCTGACCATGCCGCGCGAAGCCTCGAGCGTGATTTCCTCGCGCTGCCGGCACGCCTCGAGTATCCCGCCATGCAGGTCGCGCCGGTGAATGACGAAGTAACGGTACTGGTAGCGTTCGAGGAAGCTGGCCCCGAGCGCGATCCGCGTGATCTCCCGGTTGTCGAGGGCGTCGACCAGAATCAGCGCATCGGGAAATACCGCGTGCGGCTCGAGCGCCTCGAGGATGCCCAGGCGGTCGAGCATGCGGCTCACGTT
>JAABRB010000546.1 GCA_011391185.1 Betaproteobacteria bacterium | reverse complement strand
GCACGCCGCGTTACACTTGTCGAGGCATGCAGGAGGGCGTTTCCGACGAGGAACTGATGCTGCGCTACCGCGATGGCGAGGCCGGCGCTTTCGATGCCCTCTACCTGCGGCACAAGGGACCGGTGTTTCGCTACCTGAGGCGCCAGACGCGCGACGTCGCCGTGGCCGAGGAACTTTTTCAGGATGTCTGGATTCGCCTCATCAATGCACGCCGCGACTATGCGGTCAAAGCGCGTTTCACGACATGGTTGTACACGATCGCGCACAACCGTTTTCTCGACCACCTGCGCACCCGCGGACGCGCCGAGCTGACGAGCTATGACGACGTGCTCGAGACAGTTGTCGCCTTCCCTTCGGCAGATCCGCCACCCGAGCACACACTCGAGCGGAAGGAATTGGCCGGGCGGCTGCTGGCCGCAATCGATTCGCTGCCGGAAGCGCAGCGCGAGGCGTTTCTCATGCAACAGGAAGGCGGTCTGACCGTCGAGGAGATCGCGCACGCGACGGGCGTCGAGCGCGAAACCGCGAAGAGCCGGTTGCGTTATGCCCTCGCCAAGCTGCGCGAGGCGCTGAAGGATCTCACGTGAACGCCGACGATCCCCGCGACCCGGGCATCGACGCCGCTTACCGGGCAAGCGCACGCGACGAACCGCCGCGCGCGCTCGACGAGCGCATCCTCGCCGCCGCGCACCGTGCCGTGGACGCGCGCCCGGTGCCGGCCGGACGATCGTTTGCGCAGCGCTGGCGCGTTCCGGTCGCGCTGGCCGCGACCGTCGTGCTCTCGGCCTCCGTGACGCTCATGGTCTACGAAAGCGAAAAGGCCCCGCCCGTGCCGGAAGAACTGAGTCCCGGCAGGGTCCTTCGGGAAGATCGCGCCGCGCCCGAATCCGCCGCAGCGCGGCGCGCACCCGACAAGGAATCCGGTGCGCTCGAGTCGAAACCCTCCGAGCGCCAGGAACGGGGCAACATGGAGTCGCGATCCGCGGCCCCCCGGCAGGACGCCCCGGGTGACGAGGATCTCCGGCGACAACTGCACTCCGGGAAACCGGACCGCGCCAAGTCGAACGAAGCCAAGAGCGCGCCCGCGCCCTTCCCCGCCGAGCCGGCGCATTCTGCCGCGCCGCCCGCGGCTGCAGCGCCACCCGCTGCGCCGGCGCCTCGGGCAACGGTCGGTCAGACACCGGTCGCGAAAAAGCGTGCAGCCCCGGCGGCCGCTCGCGAGCAAAAGAGCGAAGACCGTCTGGCACCGCCGCCTCTCCAGTCGGCACCGCGCGGCCAGTCGGCCTTGGGCGCGGCGTCTTCCAGCTCCGCAGAATCGGAAACGGCCCCCGCCATGGCCCGCGAACGCGCACTCGCCGATCGCCCCGCCGGGCGCACCGAGCGCGACGCGCCAGCCGCGGCCGAGCAATCTGCCCTGCGAACCCCCGAGGATTGGATTGCCGAAATCCGGCGCCTGAAACAGGCCGGGCGGACCGAAGACGCGAATCGCCTGCTGGCCGGGTTTCGCGATCGATTTCCGGGCCACGCCCTCCCTGAAGATCTTCGTTAGTGGGCGGTCGCCTTCTCACGCCTCCCTTAACCCCACCGCGGTGCGGGCATCGTTTACAGCAATGTCCTTAACTGATCGGGGAGAAACCATGAAAGGCATACTTGCAGCGCTGCTTGCCGCGGCACTTTCGGGTTGCGCGTCCGCAACCGTGTCCGCGGGATCGCTGGTCGACTTGACCGTCATCAACCGGACCACTGGGCAAACGGTGCCGACCTACCACCACGCCGGCCAGCTGTACATCGCCGGCACGCCGGGTGAAAAGTACGCGATTCGCATCGCAAACCGCACCGGAAGGCGGGTGATGGCCGTGGTCTCGGTGGACGGTGTGAACGTCGTGAGCGGCGCGACCGCGGCGACGAGCCAGGCCGGCTATGTGCTCGGCGCGCGCCAGTCCTACGAGCTCAACGGCTGGCGCAAGTCGCTCGACGAGGTCGCGGCGTTCTACTTCACCGCGCTGCCGGACAGCTACGCCGCACGAACGGGCCGGCCGCAGAACGTCGGGGTGATCGGCGTCGCGGTGTTCCGGGAACACCAGCCGCCGCGCCCGGTCGGTGTCATCCGCCCGCAGGCGCCGGCGCGACCCGGCGAAAGCGCGGAATCACGCGCGCGCGCCGACGCGCAGAACGAGTCCGAAGCCGATGCGGCAGGAGCGGCCTCCCCCGCGCCGAGTGCCGAAGCGCCCGCAGCCTCGGCCAAACGCTCGGCGCCCATGGCACAACGCGAGGAAAAACTGGGCACCGGCCATGGCGAGCGCGAACAGTCCGCAGTCCGCTACACGAGCTTCCAGCGCGCGACCGATCATCCGAACCAGACGGTCACGATTCAATACGACAGTTATCGCAACCTGGTCGCACGCGGCGTCATTCCGGGCGTGCCACCGATCGGCGCGCCGAATCCGTTCCCGAACGGCGGATTCGTGCCCGATCCTCGCGGTTAGGGAACCTCTGCAAAAGACCGACACGTCGGGCTTTTGCACTAGCGTAGGGGATTCGCAAAAGGGGATGTGTCCCCTTTTGCAGCGTTTCCTTGGTCCACGCCATGGCGCGCAAGCGCCCATGTCACGTGCTCCCGCACCAGCGCCGACGGGTGATCGACGCGCGCGCGTAGCGCACTGATCACCCGGTCGCTGCCCGGCGCGTTGCCGAGTCCGACGGCGAGATTGCGCAGCCAGCGCTCGTAGCCGATCCGGTGAATCGCGCTTCCGGCC
>JAABRB010000545.1 GCA_011391185.1 Betaproteobacteria bacterium | reverse complement strand
GGGCCGTACGGGCGTGACGACGGTGATGGTGTCCTGCACAGCGTCGAAAATCACCACGATGGTGGGCCGGACCAGCACCGCGTCGGGAATGGCGATGGGGTCCGGCTTCTGCGCCGGCAGCTTCACCATCAGCCGCACCATGTCGTAGCCGAGATAGCCGAACACGCCGGCGGCCATGGGCGGCAGCAGCGCGGGAATGTCGATCCGGCTCTCGGCGATCAGCGCGCGCAGCGCCTGGATCGGCGGCTCGGGGCAGGGCACGAACGCATCGGGCTTGGCCAGTGCGCTGCGATTGATCTCAGCCTTGTTGCCGTTGGTGCGCCAGACCAGATCGGGATCGAGCCCGATGATCGAGTAGCGTCCGCGCACGGCGCCGCCCTCGACCGACTCGAACAGGAAGGCGTTCTGCTTGCCGCCGGCGAGCTTGAGGAAGGCGGAAACCGGCGTCTCCAGATCGGCGACCAGCGTGGTGGAGACGAGCTGGGGCGCGCCGGCGGAATAGCGGGCGGTGAAGGCGGAATACTCCGGAGCGGTCTCCATCAGTTCCGTTCGCCGCCGACCACCTTTTGCAGCGCGACGTCGTTGATACGCACGCCGAGTTCGCTCTGCAGGCGCAACAGATACTGGGTGACGAGATCGTCCTCGATGCCCTTGAGCAACTGCTCGCTTTGCGCCGCGAGCACGGTCGCCTCGGCCGGCAAGGTGATGGCGGTCACCCGGAAGACGACGCGGCCGACGCCGTCGTCGGGCACGGCGACGGCCGCCTTGCCCTGCGGGGTATCGAAGATGCGCGCGAGCACGCGGGCGTCGAGCCCTTCGGCGGGCTTGCTGCGCGTGAGCTTGTTCCGGGTCTGCACAGTCAGGCCCGGCGCGGCGGCGGCGAAGGTGGAACCCGCATCCAGCTTGCCGCGGATTTCTTCGGCCCGCGCGCTCAGCTTCTTCCCGGTCTCCTCGTCGCGCCAGCGCGCCTCGACCCGGGACTTGGACTCTTCGAGCGTACGGTCGCGCGAGGCCGCGATCTCCAGCACGTCGTACCAGACATAGCCGATGGCCGCGCCTTGCACGCGCAACTCGATGGCGTCGCTCTCGACGCCGATGCGGGCGGCGAACGCGCCGGTGAGCAGCTGCTCGCGCGCCGGCAGATTTTGCAGAAGCGTGCCATCCGGCTCGCGGCCGCTGCGGTCGATCGCCTCGATGATATTGGGGGTGAGGCCGACCTTGCGGGCGGTCTCCGCCAGCGTGGCGCCGGAAGCGCGGTCGTCCTCGATCTTGTCGTGCAGTTCCAGCATCTGGCGGCGCGCGCGGTCGCCCGCGAGCTCGCGGCGGAGCAACGGCTCGACTTCACTGAACGGCGGCTCGCGGCCGGGCTCGATCTTGACCACGCGCACGATCACCGAGCCGAAGCGGCCGGCGACCGGAGCGCTGGTGCCGCCGGCGGCGAGCGCGAAGGCGGCTTCCGCGATGGCGGCGTCCAATAGCTCGCGCTTGGTCACCAGCCCGAGCGAGGTGTCCTTCTTGTCGAGCTTGCGCTCGAGAATGATCTCCTCGAACTTGGCGCCGGAGCGCAGGCGCTCGGCCACGGCGCGGGCTTCCTCGGGGTTGGCGAAGACGATCTGCTCGACCTCGCGCCTCTCGGGCGTCGAGAAGCGCTCCTTGCGATCCTCATAGGCCTTCTTCAGGTCGGCTTCGGATAGCTGGACCCAGGGCAGCAGCGCCTCCAGGGTCAGCGAGAGCAGTGCGATCTTGCGAAACTCCGGGGCGCGGAACGTGGCCTTGCGCTCCTCGAAGAACTTGGCGAGCTGCTCGGGCGTAGGGGCCGGGATTTCGCCGGCGTCCCGCGGCGCGAGCGTCACGAACTCGGCGTTGCGCTCCTCGATCTCGTAGCGGCGCACCGCCTCGCGCAGCACGGCGGGCGCGGCGACTTCGCCGCCGAGCGCGCGCGCGATCTGCTGGCGCAGCATGAGCTTGCGCTCAGCCGCGACGTAGCGCGCTTCGGTGAAGCCGTTGTTGCGCAGCACGCCCTGGAAGTACGCGGGATCGAAGTTGCCGCCGGGGCCGCGGAAGTTCGGGTCCGCCTGGATGCGGCGCGCGAGCGTGGCGTCGTCGATACCGAGCCCGAGCTGGCGCGACTTCTCGTCGAAGGCGTTCTCGGCCAGGAGTTCGCCGAGGATCTGGCGGTCGAGGCCGAGCGCGCGCGCCTGGTCGGGCGTGATGCCGCGACCGAACTGGCGCGAAAGCGTCTGCAGGCGGTCGGTATAGATGCGGCGGAAATCCTCGGTGCCGATCTTGGTCGAGCCGATGGTCGCCACGTCCTGCGCGCCGATGCCGCGGAACACGTCGGCGATGCCCCAGACGCCGAAGGAAAGGATCAGCAGGCCAAGGAAAATCTTGGCGACCCAGCTGCCGGCGCCTTCGCGCAACTTGGACATCAACATGGGATTTTCGGCTCCTGTCGCCCGCGCCCGGCGAATGCGGGCGGAATATAGGGAGGTGGGTAGGGCGGGGCAATGAACGTGACCGGCGAGAAACGGCCGGATTTGCTGCAATTTCGGCGCGAGGACCGCTGGATTGCCGCGAGGCCGGGCATAAAGGTTGATAGAGCCTCCGCGGCAGCGTGAAATTTCCCCGCTGCTACAACGACTTCTAAAATTTCCGCAAAAAACTTTATCCACACTCCTCCGCGCGCCCTTAAGTTGTTCGCGTCTCGATCCACGAGGGGCGCATCCGGATGCGACCTGATGTGGGATCGGGATCGGCGCC
>JAABRB010000544.1 GCA_011391185.1 Betaproteobacteria bacterium | reverse complement strand
ATCGAATCTCTCCCAGCAAAGCGAAACGAATTCGAGCCCGCGCGTCGCCGCGACTGCGCGCGTCGCGATGCCGCAATCGGCGCGGCCCTCGCGCACCGCGAGCGCCAGATCGTCGCCGGTGCGGGCAGGAGCATTGGCGCGCTTCAAATCGCGGAGTTCGAGCTTGGCCGCGCGGAGCAGCCGCAAGAGCAACGCCTGCGCGCCTGCGCCGGCCTGCCGCTCCACCATGCGCGCGCCGCGCTTGGCGACATCAGCGATCGTCTTGACCTTCAGCGGATTTCCCGGCGCCAGTACCAGACCCTGCTCGCGCCGTGCCCAGGCGATCAGCACCGCGTCGGCCAGCGCGCTCTCTACCGCTACCGCCTGCAGGTTCGTGTCCTCGTCCTCGCCCTCGATGCGATGCAGATGAATTCCGGCGATCATTGCTTCGCCGGCGGCGAGCCGGCGCAGGCCTGCTTCGCTACCCTCGGCGAGTAGAGCGAGCCCTGAACCGCTTTCGCGCAAAGCCCATTCCAGCAGCGGGTCGTGACTTCCGGCCACGATCGCAGGGGCAGGGCTCGCGACCAGGCCGTCGGGGATCAGCAGCCCCGCCGCCAGCCACCGGTCCAGCGCCGACTTTGGAAACAGCCACTTGCCGGTCGCCTTGGTGCAGGGAATGCGGCCCTGCGCGACCAGTTCGTAAAGCTTGCGCTCGCCGAGACGAAGGTAGCGCGCGGTTTCCGCCGTGGTCAGATACTCGTTCATGGCCTGCTTCAAGCTGCGTGAAACTGCATTCTATACGAAATTTGCCGGATAGTGGAATCCATGCCCTTTTACGTAAAAGGAGGGAAAATGCCCGAAAACGCCTCGGCGCTGCAGCTCGTCTTGAGCGGCGACCCGGCTCTGTATGCGATTGTCCGGCTGTCGCTGCTCGTGAGCCTTTCGGCCGCGATCCTCGCGGCGCTGATCGGCGTGCCGTTCGGCGCGCTGATTGCGCTGACCCGCTTCCGCGGCCGCGAAGGCGTCATCGTCACCCTCAATGCGCTCATGGGCCTGCCGCCGGTTGTGGTCGGGCTCGCCGTGTTTCTTCTCTTGTCGCGCTCCGGTCCACTCGGCTCCTGGGGAATACTCTTCACGCCGCAGGCGATGATCATCGCCCAGACCATCCTGATCGCGCCGATCATCGCCGCGCTCGCGCGCCAGACGATCGAGGATCTGTGGCTCGAATATCGCGACGAGCTCGCGGCCATGGGCGTCGGACCGCTCGGCCGTATCGCGACGCTGATCTGGGACGCGCGCTTCAGCCTGGTGACGGCGCTGCTCGCCGGTTTCGGCCGCGCCGCGGCGGAAGTCGGCGCCGTCATCATCGTCGGCGGCAATATCGACGGCTTCACCCGCACCATGACGACGGCGATCGCGCTCGAAACCTCCAAGGGCGATCTGCCGCTCGCCATCGGACTGGGGATCGTGCTCTTGACCATCGTGCTGATCGTCAACGCGCTCGCCTGGGGCACGCGCGGCCTCGGCCAGCGCTTCGCGGGATAAAGATGCGCGCACCCGTGAGCGAGCTTCCCATCATTCTCGAAGGCGTGAGCCTGACCGCGGGCGCGGTCATTGTTCTCGATCGCATATCGTTGACGATCGCAGCCGGCGCGCCGACCGCGCTAATCGGGCCGAACGGCTCGGGCAAGACGACGCTGCTGCGCCTCGCCATGGGCCTGATCGAACCCTCGCGCGGCCGCGTGAGCTGGGGCGGTGTCGAGCACACGCCGCCGGTGCGGCGCGCGCTCATGTTCCAGCGGCCGGTAATGCTGCGCCGGAGCACGGCGGGCAACCTGCGCTATGCGCTGGCGGCGGCCGGTGTGCCTCGCACAGAGCGCAGCAAGCGTTGCGACGAGCTTCTGGCGCTGGTCGGCCTCAAGGGCCTCGGCGAGCGGCCCGCGCGCAAGCTGTCCGGCGGCGAGCAGCAGCGGCTCGCGCTCGCCCGCGCGTTGGCCAAAGAGCCGGCGGTGCTGTTTCTCGACGAGCCGACCGCAAGCCTCGATCCCGCCGCCACCAAGGCGGTCGAGGACGTGATCCGCGCCATCACCGCCCGCGGCATCAAAGTGGTGATCGCCACCCACGATCTCGGTCAGGCGCGCCGTCTCGCCGGCGAGATCGTGCTGTTGCATCGCGGCCACGTGGTCGAAAGCGCGCCCGCCGAAACTTTTTTCTCGAATCCCAAGACCGTCGAAGCGCGCCGGTTCGTCGCCGGCGAGCTGCTGGTCTGAATCGAACGCTCGCAGGAGGAGGAAGGCATGTTGCCGCATCGTGTCGCCCTGGTCGCCGCTGTCGCTATCTTGGTAGCGGGCTCGGTGCCCACCATCGCGCAAGAGCGCTCGATCGTCGTCGCCTCCACCACTTCGACCGACAATTCCGGCCTGTTCCGCCATATCCTGCCGCTGTTCAAGCTAAAGACCGGCATCGATGTGAAGGTGGTCGCGCTCGGCACCGGCCAGGCGCTCGACATCGGCCGCCGGGGCGACGCGGACGTCGTCTTCGTGCATGCCAAGCCGATCGAGGAGAAGTTCGTCGCCGACGGCCACGGCGTCCGGCGCTACGCCGTCATGTACAACGATTTCATCCTGGTCGGCCCAAAATCCGACCCGGCTGGCATCGCCGGAACGCGGGACGTGCTCGCCGCTTTGCGAAAAATCAGGGCTACGGAAGCGCTTTTCATTTCGCGGGCCGACCAAAGCGGAACCCATTTCGCCGAGCTCAATCTGTGGAAGGCGGCCGGCATC
>JAABRB010000543.1 GCA_011391185.1 Betaproteobacteria bacterium | reverse complement strand
CGGGCTGCGGAGCACGCGCCCCGAAACGCGCCTTCTTCCGCCTTGCTTGACGCGGCTGCCTTCTTCATTTAACAAGTTCGTTAAATAAATGCCGAAGATCGGAACCATCATGCCCCAACTCTCCGAGACTTTCGCCGCGCTCGCAGACCCGACGCGGCTCTCAATCGTCGAGCGGCTGTTGCGCGAAGGCGAGCGATCGGCCGGTGAGCTGGCCAAGCCGTTGCCGATCAGCCTGCCCGCGGTCTCGCGCCATATCCGCGTGCTCGAGGAAGCGGGCCTGATCGAGCGGCGCGTCGACCGGCAGTGGCGGCGCTATCGCGTGCGCCCGGAGGCATTGATGACTATCGACGAATGGTTCGACACCTATCGCGCGTTCTGGACCGCGTCGTTCGACCGGCTCGAACGCTTCGTCACCAAAAAGAAGAGGAGCCGGCGATGAACGTGCACGACAACAGGACGCTGCGGCTGGAGCGGATTATTCCGGCACCCCTAGAGCGGGTGTTCGAGGCTTTCATTGTGCCCGAGCAAATCGCGGCCTGGTGGGGCCCGGAATATTGCACCATCCCCGACTATTCGATCGACGTGCGGCCGGGCGGCAAGTGGCGCACGGTGATGAAGCTGCCCGACGGCAAGCAACCCGAGGTCAGCGGCGTCTATCGCAAGATCGAGAAGAACAAACAGATCGTCTTCACCTGGGCCTGGCAGCAGGATGACGGCTCGCGCGGGCACGAGACCGAGGTGACCATCACCTTCGAGCCGGTGGGCAAGCACACCAAGCTCACGCTGGTGCAAACGCTGTTCGCCGAAGAACTGCACCGTGACAATCACAGCAAGGGATGGGAATCGAGTTTCAATTCGCTGGAGAAATATCTCGCGTCGGCATGACCGGCGGCGTGATAGGGTCCGTTCAACAAGCGTTCCGGGAGGGCACAATGGCTTCGCTACAGATCATCGGCATTCCGCTATCGAACTTCACGCGCATCGCGCGCATGGCGGCGCTCGAGAAGGGCATCCCCTACGACTTCGTGGTGGCGCCGCCGCATTCGCCCGACGTCAAGGCGATCCATCCGGCCGGCAAGGTCCCGGTGATGCGTCACGGCGACGTGACTTTGTTCGAATCGCGGGCAATCTCGCACTATATCGACGACCATTTCCCCGGTCCGGCGCTGACGCCGCGCAATCCAGCCGGCGATGCCCAGGTCGAGCAATGGATTTCGTACCACAACTCGGTCACCGATCCGGTGCTGATCCGGAAATACGTATTGGCCGGCTATGTGTTCCCGAAAACGCCGGACAAGAAGCCGGACCGCGCGGTGATCGACGAAGTGCAGCCGGCGCTGAAACGCGAGGTCGAGGTGCTGGAGCACGCGACCGCGAAGGGCCATCTGGTCGGCGACCGCTTCACGCTCGCCGACATCTTCATGACGGTGACGCTCGCGACCGCGCGCCGGCTGCCCGAACTCGGCGCGCTGATCAAGGAGTCGCCGAACCTCTCACGCTATATCGATACCCATACGGCGCGCGAGAGCTTCAAGGCGACGATGCCGCCACCCCCGCCGCCGAAGAGCTGACGTCGCGCAACCCTGCCGGGACAGCTACGGCGCCAGAATAATGCAGGTCGTGGTGCCGTGGGCATAGATCTTGCCCTCGGCGTCGATCAGCCGGCCTTCGGCGGTGCCGATACGCGCGCCGCCGTGAATGAGCTTGCCCTCGCAGCGCAGGTGGCCGGTCTTGGCGGTGATGGCGCGGACGAGGTTCACTTTCAGCTCCAGCGTCGTGTAGCCCGAGCCCGCGGGCACGGTGGTCTGGATCGCGCAACTCATAGCGGAGTCGAGCAAGGTGCAGGCAAGGCCGCCATGCACGATGCCGATCGGGTTGTAGTGATGCTCGCCGGGATCGCATTCGAACACCGCGAAGCCGGGTTCGACCACGGTGAGCTGGAATCCGAGCAGCTCCGCGATCGGCGGGCTGGGAAGCTCGCCGTCGCGAATCTTGCGCAGGAAATCGATTCCGCTCAGACCGGCGCGAACGGCATTGGCGCTGACCATCGGGTCCTGCCAGGTGACCGTGCGGCTGCGCTCGCTCGTTTTCTTGTCCACGTTCGTCTCCGGGTGCGGCCGCCCGACTCGCATGGCGAGCCGGGGAATGCAACAGCCGGTCGGTGTTACCTGCCCCGCGCGCGGCGCATGTGCTGCAGCACCGCGGCGGTCGGCCAGCAATCGAGCTTCAGGCCGTTCGCCTTCTGGTAAGCGCCGAGTGCTGCGCGCGTGAGCATGCCGGCCTTGCCGTCGAGCTTGTCCTTATAGAGCCCGCGCGCGGTGAGCTGGCGCTGCATCTCGGCGAGCTGGCTTTCCTGCAACTGCGTCACCTTCTGCCAAGGCGACTCGAACGGCCGCGGATCGGCGATGCGGTCGCTGAGGTGCCCGACGAAGAGCACGTAGAGATCTGAAAAATTATAATCCTTGAGCACATAGTAGTTTTTCAGCGTGAGAAACGCGGGGCCGTAGAGCCCGGCGGGCATCAGGAGCGAAGCCGGTTCGGCGAGCTCTTCCGGCGCGAGGCGGCGGCCATAGGCGGGCACGTAGCCGCGCTTGAGCCATTCCCCGACCGGCAGCACGAAGCCGGGCTCGGCGATGGTGCAATCGACGTTGCCGGGCGCGCGCACCTCATAGGCCCAGCGCTTACCGCGCTGCCAGCCCTTGGTCACGAGCTGCTTCGCCGCCGAGGCGAGCGCGTCGGGCACCGAGTTCCAGATGTCGCGCTTGC
>JAABRB010000542.1 GCA_011391185.1 Betaproteobacteria bacterium | reverse complement strand
GCAGGCGCGGATGCAGGGGCTCACGGTCCTATCGGCACGGCGTCGCGGCATCGGCGTGCGCGCCTTCGGTCTTCCGGGCCCGCGCTTTCCGTTGCTGCTCTTCAGCCAGGAGCTGCTCGCGCTGCTCGGCGCTGGCATCTCGCTCGTGGAAGTGCTCGAGACCATGGCCGAGAAAGAAACCCGGCCCGAGACGCACAAGGTGATCACGCGCCTCACCGAGTCAATCTACGAGGGCCGTGCACTCTCGCAGGCGCTCGCCGAATTCCCGGGAATCTTTCCTGCGCTGTATGTCGCCACCGTGCGGGCGGCCGAGCGAACCGGCGACCTTTCCGAGGCGCTGGCACGCTATGTCGACTATCACCAGCGCCTCGATGTCGTGAAGAAGAAGATCGTGTCCGCCTCGATCTATCCGGCGGTGTTGATCGGCGTGGGCCTGCTGGTGACGCTCTTCCTGCTCGGCTATGTCGTGCCGCGCTTCGCGCAGATTTACGACGACTCCAGGCGCACGCTGCCGTGGCTTTCGCAAGTGCTCCTCCACTGGGGCCGGCTGCTGAACGAACACGGTGGGCTCATTGCGATGGGAGTCGTGATCGCTCTGGTCCTTCTCGCGCTCGGCCTCGGCCGGGTCGCAGATGGGGCGCTTGCCCTGGCGTGGCGCATACCGGCGCTCGGTCGGCGCATGCTCATCTACCAGCTGGCGCGCTTCTATCGCACGGTCGGCATGCTGCTGCGTGGCGGAACGCCGATCGTGCCGGCGCTCGAGATGGTCGCCGGGCTGCTTCACCCCCGGATCCGGCTGCGGCTCGCGGCCGCGATCCGGCGCGTGCGCGAAGGGGCGAGCCTTTCGCAGGCGATGGAGGCGCACGGCCTGGTGACCCCCGTCGCGACGCGGATGCTCCGCACCGGCGAAAAGGGGGGCAACCTCGCGCAGATGATGGAGTCGATCGCGGCGTTTCACGACGAGGAGCTCGGGCGCTGGGTCGACTGGTTCACGCGGCTCTTCGAGCCGCTGCTGATGGCGGCGATCGGCGTGGTGATCGGCCTGATCGTCGTGCTCATGTACCTGCCGATCTTCGAGCTTGCGGGGACGCTGCAGTGAAGCGGGCCGATGACCAGGTGATCGCCACGGGCGCCGGAGACGGTCTGCTTGCGCCGGAGCGCATCGCCCGGGCGCGCGCCGTCGCCGCCGAGCGGCGAATGAGCATCGCCGCGTGCCTCGAGGAGGATTCGGGCCTTGCGCCGGAGGCCTTCACCGACGCGCTCGGCGCCGCTTTCGGTCACCCGGTCGCGCGGATGAGCGACCTCCATGCGTGGCAGCCTGCGTTCGATCTCCTGCCGTTCACCGAAGCGTTGAGCGCGCAGTGCGTTCTCTTTCGCGATGACGCCGGGACGCTCCGCATGGCGTTCGGAGATCCTTTCGCCACCGAGCGGTTCGCATGGGGAGAGGAGCGCATCGCCGCACCCTTCGTCTGGCAGCTCGCGCACCATGCCGACATCGGCGCCTACCTTGCGCGCCACGAGGAGACGGCCTCGGTGATGGAGAGCGCCCTGCCGTCGGCAACCGGTGCCGTGACGGGCGACGCGGACGTCGAGGAGCTTTCCTTCCGCACCATCACCGAGGAGTCGAGCCCGGTGGTCAAGCTGGTGCGCTCGACGCTCTACGACGCGCTGAAGAACGGCGCGAGCGACGTGCATCTCGAAAGCGTGGCAGCCGGGCTCGCGATCAAGTACCGCATCGACGGCGTACTGAATGCGGTGGGGTTTCTCGAGGGCGCTGCGCTCGCCGAGCAGGTGATCTCGCGCGTCAAGGTGATGAGCGAGCTCGACATCGCCGAGCGTCGCGTCCCGCAGGACGGCCGCTTCAAGGCCGCCGTGCGCGGGCGGGAGATCGACTTCCGGGTGTCGATCATGCCGTCCATCTTCGGCGAGGACGCCGTGCTGCGCGTCCTCGACAAGCAGTCGCTCTCCGACGAGCTCCTCGGTCTGCGTCTCGAGAATCTCGGCTTCGACGCCGCGGCGCTCGCCGCGATCCGGCGTTTCGCCAACGAGCCCTACGGCATGCTGCTCGTCACCGGTCCGACGGGCTCCGGCAAGACCACCACGCTCTATGCCACGCTCACCGAGATCAATCACGGGCGGGACAAGATCGTCACCATCGAGGATCCGGTCGAGTATCAGCTTCCGGGCGTGCTGCAGATCCCGGTGAACGAGAAGAAGGGCCTCACCTTCGCGCGGGGCCTGCGCTCGATCCTGCGCCATGACCCCGACCGGATCCTGGTCGGCGAGATCCGCGACGCCGAGACTGCGCAGATCGCGATACAGGCGGCACTCACTGGGCATCTCGTCTTCACGACCGTACACGCAAACAACGTGTTCGACGTGCTCGGCCGGTTCACGCACATGGCAGTGGACCCCTATGCGTTCGTGTCGGCGCTGAACGGCATCGTCGCCCAGCGGCTGGTGCGCAAGAACTGTCCGCATTGCTCCGTCGCGGCGCCGCCGTCTGCGGAGCTCCTGCGCGAATCCGGGCTCAAGCGGGCGGACGTCGCGAAGTTCGATTTTCGCTCGGGTAAGGGCTGCGGCCAGTGCCGCGGATCGGGTTACAAGGGTCGCAAGGCGATTGCCGAAGTCCTGCTGCTCACCGACGAGCTGCGCGAGATGATCGTCGCGCGCGCGCCGATCCGCAGCCTCAAGAACGCGGCACGGGCGAGCGGCACGCGCTTCCTTCGCGAGGCGGCGATCGCCTGCGTGAGCCGCGGCGAATCC
>JAABRB010000541.1 GCA_011391185.1 Betaproteobacteria bacterium | reverse complement strand
TATCGTACTGGTCACGTCATGCACGGCGCTCGCCCGATCGGCGTCGCGCGGTGAGCGGATGTCGATGGAGAATCGCACCTTGCCGGGAATCACGTTCACCGCGCCGGGCAACGTCTCGAGCTTGCCCACCGTGCCGACGAGCTCCGGCACGCTGCCCGCCCGCGACTCGATCGCGAGCACGCATTCGGCCGCGGCGGCCAGCGCATCCTGCCGGAGATTCATCGGCACCGTCCCGGCATGGCCGGCCATGCCGTCGATCGTTACCGCGAGTCGCGTCGCGCCGTTGATGGCGGTCACCACGCCGACCGACAGGCCTTCTGCCTCGAGGACCGGGCCCTGCTCGATGTGCAGTTCGGCATAGGCGAGGATCTCGTCGCGCCGCCGCGCCGCGTCCGTGACCCGCGCGGGATCGAGGCCGAAATCGGCGAGCGCGCGGCGCAGCGTGACGTCGTCCCGGTCGACGAGATCGAGCACCCTGGGATCGAGCGTGCCGGCGATCGCGCGGCTGCCGAGGAGCGTCGCGCCGAATCGCACACCTTCCTCGTCGCCGAATCCCACCACCTCCACTGCGAACGGCAGCCGCTTGCCGCGCGCGTGCAATGCGCGCACGCACTCGATTGCGGTGATGACGCCGAGCATGCCGTCGTAGCGGCCGGCGTCGCGCACCGTGTCGAGATGCGAGCCGAGCATCAGGCAGGGCAGGCCCGGACGATCTCCCTCGTAGCGGCCGACCGCGTTGCCCATCGCGTCGGCGCGCGCGGTCATGCCTGCCTCCCGCATCCAGCCGAGCGCGAGATCGTTCGCCGCGCGATGCTCTTTTGACAGGAAGACCCGCGTGAGTCCGTCCGGCTGCTCGGAGCAGCGCGCGAGCGCCTCCGCATGCGCCATGATGCGTGCGCCGGAAACGGCCGCTGCGTCGGTCACGATTCGAATTCCGGCGGTGTCCGAAGGGGTGCCTGGTTGCGGGTCAGCCGAGCTCCTCGGCGCCGCTCTTCTGCCCGACCTCGAAGTTCGCGAGCTTCTCGAGCGCACGGACCGTCGCGGAGTGATCCCACGCGGCGCCGCTGTTTGCCGCGCACGCGTTCATCAGCTGCTGAGTGATCGCGGTGATCGGCATCGACATGGCAAGCGAGCGGGCGCCGGTGAGGGCCAGCGACAGGTCTTTCAGGTGGAGCTGGATGCGGAACCCGGGATCGAAGGTCCGCTTGATCATCCGCTCGCCGTGCACCTCGAGGATCCTGGAGGACGCAAATCCGCCCATCAGCGCCTGGCGAACCTTCGCCGGGTCGGCGCCCGCCTTGGAGGCGAAGAGCAGGGCTTCCGCAACGATGGCGATCGTGCCGCCGACGATGATCTGATTCGCGACCTTGCATGTCTGGCCGTCGCCGTTGCCGCCGACGAGCGTGATGTTCTTGCCCATGAGGTCGAACAGCGGCTTCACCTTGGCAAAGGTGCCTTCGTCGCCGCCTACCATGATCGTGAGCGTCGCGCCCTTGGCGCCGACCTCGCCGCCGGACACGGGCGCATCCAGGTACTTGCAGCCGAGATCGTTGATGCGCTTGGCGAAGCGTTTGGTCTCGAGCGGCGAAATCGAGCTCATGTCCACGACGGTCTTGCCCTTGGCGAGTCCTTCCGCCACCCCGTTCTCGCCGAACAGCACTTTCTCGACGTCGGGCGTGTCCGGCACCATGAGGAAGATCACGTCGGCCTTCTGCGCAACCTCCTTCGCATTCGCGCAGCGCTTGCCCTTGGCGGTGAGCTCCGCGGGTACGCCGCCCCGGCTGTTGAGATAGGTCTCGTGACCGCCTGCAATCAAATGCCCGGCCATGGGCTTGCCCATGATGCCCAGGCCGATGAATCCGACTTTCATGTTCGCTCCTCCGGTCGATGTCTTTCCGAGTTCCGCGGCAGTGCTTGCTCGAGTCAAAAGCTACGATTTTTACGAACCAGGGGGACTCCCCCTTGTATATCCCCTCCCTGGGAAGCCGCGGGGTTCCTTGCGACGCTTCTACAGGTACGACTTTGCCCAGGCGAGACCTTCGACGGTGCCCGCCTTCGGGTGGTACTCGCAGCCGATCCAGCCCGGGTAGCCGATCCGGTCGATCCAGCCGAAGAGGAAAGGATAGTTGATCTCCCCGGTGCCGGGCTCGTGGCGGCCGGGATTGTCCGCAAGTTGCATGTGGTTGATGCGGGCGAGATTCGCCTCGATCGTTCGCGCGAGATTCCCCTCCATGATCTGCATGTGATAGATGTCGTATTGCAGCCACAGATTGTCGGAACCGACCTCGTCCATGATCTCCAGTGCCTGCTGCGAGCGGTTGAGGTAGAAGCCGGGGATATCGCGATTATTGACCGGCTCGGTCACGAGCCGGATGCCGGCGGCTTTCGTCTTCTCCGCCGCGTACTTCAGGTTTGCAATAAACGTTGCACGCACCTTGTCGGGGGCGACGCCTTGCGGCGCGAGACCGGCGAGGCAGTTCAGCTGCTTGCAGCCGAGCGCGGTCGCGTACTCGATCGACTTGCCCACGCCATCCTGGAACTCGCCTACCCGATCGGGCTGGCACGCCATGCCGCGGTCGCCTTTCGCCCAGTCGCCCGCCGGCATGTTGTGCAGTACCTGGATGAGCTTGTTGCGGGCCAGGGCCTCGGCCAGCTGGTCCTTGGGATAGGCATACGGGAACAGATACTCGACGCCCTTGAATCCCGATTTGGCCGCCGCGGCAAACCGGTCCATGAAATCGATGTCGGTATAGAGCAGGCTCAGGTT
>JAABRB010000540.1 GCA_011391185.1 Betaproteobacteria bacterium | reverse complement strand
CCGGCAATTCTTCCGGCATCGTGGACGGCGCCGCGGCGGTGCTGATCGGCTCCAAGGATGCGGGCAAGGCCGCGAGCCTCAAGCCGCGCGCAAAAATCCGGCAATTCGCCTCGATCGGCTCCGATCCGGCGCTCATGCTCACCGGGCCGATCGACGTCACCGAGCTCTTGCTCAGGAAAGCCGGGATGAAGATCTCCGACATCGATTTGATCGAGCTGAACGAGGCGTTCGCGGCCGTCGTGCTGCGCTTCATGCAGGCGTTCGATCTCAACGACTCGAAGATCAATGTGAACGGCGGGGCCATCGCCATGGGCCATCCGCTCGGAGCGACCGGCGCCATGATCCTCGGCACCGCGCTCGACGAACTGGAACGCACCAATAAATCGACCGCTCTGATCACGCTCTGCATCGGCGCCGGCATGGGCACGGCGACGATCATCGAGCGGGTCTGAGCAAGGCCTAGTGCTACAAAAGCGCAATAGAGATCAAATAGTTACGGGAGGCGTGCGATGAGCTGGGTCAATTTCAAACTCGACGTGGACGCGGACGGCATCGCGCTCATCACCTGGGACAGCCCGGGCCGTTCGATGAACGTCTTCACCCAGGAAGTGACCAACGAGATCGGCCAGATCATCGAGAAGGTCGCGACCGACCCGGCGATCAAGGGCGCGGTGGTCACTTCCGGCAAGGAGGCGTTCTCCGGCGGCGCCGACCTTACGATGCTCGAGAATCTGTCGCGCATGTTCGCGGACGTGGTGAAGGCCAAGGGCCAGATCGAAGCCAACCGCATGGTGTTCGACGAGTCGCGGAAAATGTCGCTGAATTATCGCCGCCTGGAGACCTCGGGCAAGCCTTGGGTCGCGGCGATCAACGGCACCTGCGCGGGCGGCGCGTTCGAGTTGGCGCTCGCGTGCCATCGCCGGATCGCGTCGGAGAACGAAAAGACTCGCGTGGGTCTTCCTGAAATCAAAGTCGGCTTGTTTCCCGGCGCGGGCGGCACGCAACGCGTGCCGCGGATGATTCCGGCCGGTGACGCGCTGCAGTTTTTGTTCCGCGGCGAATTGCTACGGCTCGATCGCGCCAAGGCGATGAAGCTCGTCGATGAGATCGTGCCGGCCGACAAGCTGATCGAGACCGCCAAGGCCTGGATCAAGAACGGCGGCAAGGGCGTGCAGCCGTGGGACGTGGAAGGCTTCAAGCTGCCGGGCGGGATCGTCTATTCCAAGCAAGGCATGATGACCTGGCCGCCGGCCAACGCCATCTATCGCCGCGAGACCTATGACAATTATCCGGCCGCCAAAGCGATCCTGCAGTGCGTGTTCGAGGGCCTGCAGCTTCCGATGACCCTGGCGTTGACCGTCGAGTCGCGCTATTTCGCGAAAATTCTGCGCTCCAAGGAAGCGCAGGCGATGATCCGCACGCTGTTCGTCTCCATGCAGGAGCTGAACAAGGGCGCGCGGCGGCCGGCCTCGGTGCCGGCCAAGAAACTGAAGAAAGTCGCGATCCTCGGCGCCGGCTTCATGGGCGCGGGTATCGCGAGCGTAACCGCGCAAGCCGGAATCGAAGTGGTGCTGCTCGACCGCGATCAGGCCAGCGCCGATAAGGGTAAGGCCCATGTCGAGAAGACGCTCGGCGAGCAGGTTACCAAGGGCCGCATCAAGGCGCCAGACCGGGACGCCATTCTGGCGCGCATCGTTGCCACGCCGGACTATGGCGCGATCGCGGGCGCGGATCTGGTGATCGAGGCGGTGTTCGAGGACCGCAAGGTCAAGGAAGAGGCGGTCAAGAAGGCCGAGGCCGTGCTCGGCGACAAGGTCATTTTCGGCTCCAATACCTCGACCTTGCCGATCACGTCGCTGGCCGAACTTTCCAAGCGGCCGGACCGGTTCATCGGCGTGCATTTCTTCTCGCCGGTCGAAAAGATGATGCTGGTCGAGCTGATCATGGGCAAGAAGACCGGCGACGAGGCGCTCGCGGTCGCGCTCGATTACGTGCGCGCGATCAAGAAGACGCCGATCGTGGTCAACGATTCGCGCGGCTTCTACACCTCGCGCGTGGTCGGCACCTATATTCGCGAGGGCCACCTGATGCTCACCGAGGGCGTGCCGGCGCCGATGGTCGAGAATGTCGGCCGCATGGCCGGCATGCCGGTGGGGCCGCTTTCGCTCAACGACGAGGTCGCCGTCGATCTGGCCTGGAAAATTCTCCAGGCCACCAAGAAGGATCTCGGCTCCGAGCTGATCGATCCGCGCCAGGAGGCGCTGCTCGAAGAAATGGTGGTCAAGCGCGGCCGCAACGGGCGCAAGAACGGCAAGGGCTTCTACGATTATCCGGAGACGGGGCCGAAGCGGTTGTGGCGGGGTCTGGTGGAGATCGCCGGCCAATCTCTGCCGGCGGAGAGCTTCGACGTCGAGACGCTGAAGCAACGCTTCCTCGGCATCCAGGCGCTGGAGAGCGCGCGCTGCGTCGAGGAGGGCGTGATCACCGACGTGCGCGACGCGGACGTCGGCTCGATTCTCGGCTTCGGCTATGCTCCGTTCACCGGAGGCACGCTCTCCTATATCGACGGCATGGGGGTGGCGAATTTCGTGGCTCTGTGCGAGCGGCTGGCGGGCCGCTACGGACCGCGCTTCGCACCGTCGCCGCTGCTGCTCGAGATGGCGAAAAAGGGCGAGACCTTCTATGGCCGCTTCGCGCCGGCCGCGGGCAAGCGCGCCGCCTGAGCGGCTGCATTTGGGCCCCGGTTTGGGTTAGGATCGATGCTCTCG
>JAABRB010000539.1 GCA_011391185.1 Betaproteobacteria bacterium | reverse complement strand
CAGGCACCCGGTGATAATCCACGGGAAGAAGGACGGGTCGGGGGTGTTGGGCAGCGAGCGCTTGGGCAGTCCCGCCGTGAGGTAGCCGTAACCGATGCCCAGCGCAATCAGGATCAGCGCGGCGACGATATTCTTGGTACGCATGGGTGGCGGCGGCAGGCATGCGGCGCCGGCCGCGTGCGGCGGCGGGCTCCCGCCGCGGCGCGCGTCAGCCGGCCCGCGTCACGTTACTGCTTCTTGCCTTTCTCGCTCTGGTAGAGGCCGGCGGCCTTCATGATGGACTTGACCTTCTGGTCCTCGGCCGCAAGCACCTTCTCGAAATCGTCAACACCCAGCGTCTCGACCGTGAAACCGCTCTTCGCCGCGAGGTCGGTGAACGGCTTCGAATGGGCGGCCTTGGTCATCGCGTCGGCAAGCTTCTCCTTCACCGCCTGCGGCGTGCCCTTCGGCACCGAGAGGCCGCGGAAGAGCAGGATCTCGGCGTCGTAGCCCTGCTCCTTCATCGTCGGCACGTCCGGGATCAGCGGATTGCGCTTCGGGCTCGGGATCGCGAGCAGCCGGATCTTCGCGGCCGCGGACAGCTTGATCGCGCCGGTGAGCGGCGCGACCATCGCGTCCGCCTCGCCGCTCAGCACCGTCGCGTTGCGGCGCTTGACGCCGACCGGCAGGTGGATGACCTCGCAGCCGATCGCGCTCGCGATCGCGATCGCGGCAATGTGCGTCGCGCTCCCGGTCGTCGAGTTCGCGATCTTGTACTTGCCCGGGTTCTTCTTGCAGTCGGCCGCGAAGTCCTTCATCGACTTCCACGGCGAGTCGGCGCGCACCGCGAACGGCATCCCCTGGTACTCGACCTGCCCGATGTGGTCGAGAGCGTTGTGCTCGAAGTCGACGTTGCCGATGTTGGTGGTCGTCAGGATCGAGGTCGAGTTCCAGGCGAGCGTGCGCCCGTCGGGCTTCGCGTTCTTGACGTAGGTGTAGGTCACCGCACCGCCGGCACCCGGCTTGTTGATCGGCACGACCGGCACGCCGAGCACCTTGCTCATCTCGTCGGCCAGCACGCGACCCTCGATATCGGCGCCGTCGCCCGCACCGAACGGGATCACGAACTCGATCGGGCCCCCGATGGTTTGGGCCGCGGCCGGTAGCGCCAGGATGCTGGCAGCAACCACCGCGACAATGCCCTGCAAGACTTGGGATGTGCGTTTCATGCGCTCCTCCTTTGGATTGCGGTTCGGGCGACGCGCAGGTGCGCGACGCCCCCCACGGTGCTCCGCGTCCGCCCGCCGGGCTGATCGCCTCTGTGCGGTGCGGCGCACGCGCGGTCACCAGACACCTTATTGGCAGTTTTCGCGACGATTGTCCAGTTCGCGCTCATGAGTCTTCCGAATGCTGATATTCGTATCCGGCACGCAGGCCGGCGGCGCCCGTCAATTGAGGTCGAGCGCGTGTTCCTTGAGCGCATCGAGCGCCACGAACTCGAGCGCCTGCGCATGCGTCGCCTCCAGGACGACCTGCGGCGCACATCCCGCCTGCCAGGCCTCGATCCAGCGCAATACGTGCAGGCACCAGCGGTCGCCCGGCTGCAAGCCGTGGAACCGCATTTCCGGATTCGGCGTGACGAGGTCGTTGCCGCGCGCCACGCTGAACTCGAGAAACGCCTCGGTCACCCGCACGCAAACGAGATGCGCGACGCCCTCGATCCCGTGGGTTGCGCAGCAGCCATCACGGAAAAAGCCCGTGAGCGGCGCGTAGCTGCACGCGCGCAGCGTGCCGCCGAGGACGTTCTTCTCCGCTTCCGGGAGCGCGCTCATGGCCGATCGGGTGAAGTCGTTGCGGACGCACGTCGCGGGGACGCATACCGTCGCGCGATACCCATGCTCCCCGCCTCCAGGCGCGATTATCGCCCAGGCGCCGGGCGTGCCAAGATGGCGCTTGACCTTGAACCTTACTATAAGGTGTAGACTGCCGCCAAGACGGAACCAGACAGGACTGGACCATGCAGACCATGACGATCGGCAAGCTCGCCCGGGACATCGGAATCGGAGCGGGAACGCTGCGCTACTACGAGCGGCTCGGACTGCTCCCGCCGGCCGAGCGCACGGCGTCCGGATACCGGATGTACGGCGAATCGTCCGCACGCCGGCTGCGCTTCATCCGCCGCGCGCAGGCGCTCGGGTTCACGCTCGAGGAGATCGCGGAGCTGCTCAAGCTGAGCGACAACCCGCGTGCCGGCGCCCGCCAGGTGAAGAAGGTGACGCAAATCAAGATCGCCGACATCGACCGGCGCATCGAGGCGCTTGCGCGGATGAAGGAAGGCCTCGCAACGCTCGAGGCGAGCTGCAGCGGCCATGGCCACACGGGCGAGTGCCCGATTCTCGCGGCGCTCAACCAGGGCGACGACTGAGGCGCGCGCGGCGCGCAAGGCAGGAGAACACCGTGCAGAAACTGGAGATTGGAATTCAAGGGATGACTTGCGCCAACTGCAGCGCGCGCGTGGAGCGCGCGCTCGGCAAGGTGCCGGGGATCGCCTCAGCGTCGGTGAATCTTGCGACCGAGCGGGCGAGCGTGCAGCTCGACGAGACCACCGCGACGCCCGCGGATGTCGCGGCGGCGGTGACGGGCGCCGGCTACACGCCGATCAGCGCCGCCCTCGAGATCGGCGTCGGCGGCATGACGTGCGCCAACTGCTCCAACCGCGTCGAGCGCGCGCTCCGCAGGACGCCCGGCGTCCTGGATGCAACGGTGACTCTCGCCACCGAGCGCGCCACGAT
>JAABRB010000056.1 GCA_011391185.1 Betaproteobacteria bacterium | reverse complement strand
CCGGCTATCACTGGAACCACAGCGTCATCGTGCCCGCGGGGCATCCGCTCGCTGGCGCCGAGCGGCTCTCGCTCGAGGAGTTGGCGCGCTATCCGATCGTCACATACAGCACCGAGTTCGCCGGACGCGCGCACATCGACCGGGCCTTTCGGGCGAAAGGCCTCACGCTCGAGCCCGTGCTCGCGGCGCTGGATGCCGACGTGATCAAGACCTACGTTGAGGTCGGGCTGGGCGTGGGAATCATCGCAGCGATGGCATTCGATCCGCTGCACGACCGTGCGTTGCGTGCGATCGACGCGAGCCACCTCTTCGAGAGCAACACGACGCGCGTCGCGGTGCGCCGCGGCGCCCATCTGCGCAGCTATGTCTACGACTTCATCGAGCTCTTCTCGCCGCAGCTCACGCGCGCGTCGATTCGCGCCGCGATTGCCGGCACAGGCGAGATGTACGAGCTTTAGAAGGTTCTGCGGTCAGCTCAGCCGCAGCCGGTCGATGAACGTCACGACCCGCGGCTCGGCGCCGGCCTGCACCAGCGCGAAATAGACCGCCTCGCCGTCTCCGAGCCGGCGCTCGTGGAAGAGCAGCTCCATGATGCCGGCGCCGACCGCGCCGCCGGCATCGTGCAGATCGTGCAGGAACGATTGCATCGACTCCGGAAACTGGTCAAATCGGCCTATTCCCGCATACACACGCATGTCCTGTACGGCAACCGGGTTCACTCCGAAGCCCGTCACGAATTGCTTGTTGCGAATGAAGGGACGCAGCGTCCCCTCGATGGCCAGTCGTGGCCGTGGCAGCGACGCCGGCGCATGCGGGCTCTCGCCGGGCGCTGCGTTCTCGCGCAGGAGCGCCTGCACCTGCTCGAAGTGATGCGAATCGAGCTTCCACACGATGTACACCATGACCCCGAGGATCAGCAGAATTTCGAGCATTGACGCCTCCCGACTGCCTTGACACCGACGCTGTCGGTGCGACGCCAGACAGCGATGCAACAAGCACGCCACTTCCCGGGGCCGGTCCTTCAGGATCCCGGTTGCCGTGACAGACTTTGCAGATGGGACGGCTGGCCCGTGGATTAGGTCGCACTTCGCGACGGGGCTTACCCTGCTAGAGTTCGAGACTGGCGCGGCGAAAGCGGGCACGAACGTCGGGAAATTGACGACTCGCGCATCTTCCCTGGAGTTTCCGGATGCCAGATCGGGCGACCATCAACCGTCAGGTGCTGCTCAAGGCACGGCCTGCGGGAATCCCGGGCGCCGAGCACTTCGAGATCGTCCAGGGCCCGGTCCCTGTGGCGGGCGACGGCCAGATCCTGGTCCGGAATCACTACCTCTCGGTGGAGCCCGCGATGCGCGGTTGGGTCAGCGCGGTCGCCAACTACTCGGAGCCGGTCGCGATCGGCGCAGTCATGCGCTCGCTCGCAGCGGGCCGCGTCGTGGAATCCAAGCATCCCGAATTTCGTGCAGGCGATCTCGTCACCGGCTGGTTTGGATGGCAGGACTACGCCGCGGTTCCGGCGAAGGCGGTGGAAAGCCGCGTCACCGACACCGACCTGCCGCTTTCGGCGGCGCTCGGTGTCCTGGGTCTGAACGGGTTCACCGCCTATTTCGGGCTGCTCGACGTCGGCCAGCTCAAGGCGGGTGACACGGTCGTCGTGTCGACCGCCGCGGGCGCGGTCGGTTCCTGTGTCGGCCAGATCGCGAAAATCAACGGATGCAGGACGGTGGGCATCGCGGGCGGCGCGGAAAAGGTGCGCTTGTGTCGGGAGGAATTCGGCTACGACGCCGCGATCGACTACAAGAGCGAGGATATCGACACTGCGCTTGCCGCCGCCTGCCGTGACGGCGTCGACGTCTACTATGACAACACGGCAGGCGCGATCAGCGACGCGGTGTATCGGCACTTGCGCGTCGGAGCGCGAGTGGTGATCTGCGGTACTGCGTCGATCGCAAGCTGGGATCCGGCGCCCCAGGGGCCGCGGGTCGAACGGCATCTGCTCGTGAAGCGCGCGCGCATGCAGGGCTTCGTGATCTTCGACTACGCCCCGCGCTTCGCCGAGGCGCGCGCGGCGCTCGCGCAGTGGGTGCGCAGTGGAGCGATCCGCTATCGCGAGGACATCCTCGACGGCATCGATCTGGCCCCCGGTGCGATTGCGGGCCTCTACCGGGGCGAGAACCTCGGCAAGCGGCTCGTGCGGATCTCGCGGGAAACGTGAAGCGGGCCCGCGAATTTCCTCGGCGCAGGAAACAGGAGGCGAACATGAGTGAAACCAGCAAGCGTTCAGGTGGCTGTGCGTGCGGCGCGGTCCGGTACGAGACCATGGGGGATCCCATGCGGATCTCGGTGTGCCATTGCAAGGATTGCCAGCGGCGGTCGGGCAGCGCGTTCGGCATCGGCTGCTACTTTCGCCGGGAGGCGGTGACGCTTTCCGGCGGGGCGACGCGGAAATACGAACGGATCTCGGATGCCGGGCGACACGTGGGCATGCATTTCTGCGAGAACTGCGGGACGTCCGTCTACTGGACGCCCGAGGTGCTTCCGAATGCGATGGGCGTAGCGGGCGGCACGTTCGACGATACCGACTGGCTCAACCCGAAACTGCACATCTGGTCGAAATCGGCCCAGAAATGGTTTCATTTTCCGAGCGACGCGGAAGTTCTGCGGGAGAGCAACATCGGGCAGCGCTGACCGGGAAAGGCCATCCGGATGATCGACTACGAACTGCTGTGCGAGGAGGGCGTGCTGGTCTCGGCATTTCGTTCAAGCCGAAGTGCGGCACTTTCTGCATGCGGATCGTGCGCAGGCGCTGGCGTGGCTGGGCGATACGGTTCCGACGGAGAGCGGTAAGCATTGGGGTCTTCAACCAGAACGACAAAGGAGGGTAGGTTCATGAGTGTCGAGCTCAAGTATCTGACATGGACGGCGTTGCTCACGGCGCTGATGTGGATGCCCTACATCCTCAACACGATCATGGTCCGGGGGATCATCGACGCGGTCGGCTATCCGGCGCACCCGAAGCCGCTAGCGCCATGGGCGACGCGAATGAAAGCGGCGCATTACAACGCCATCGAGAATTTTGCGGTGTTTGCGGTGCTCGTGCTGATTGCGCATGCGTTGAAGATCACGAATGACGCCACCGTATATGCCTGCGCGGCATATTTTTGGGCGCGGGTCGTGCACCTGGCGGTTTACACGCTCGGCATTCCGTGGCTGCGGACTGTCGCATTCTTCGTCGGATTCGTGTGTCAGGTCGTGCTGGCCTGGCAGATTCTCGCCTAGCCGGCCGCCTTCGCCATGTGACGCGGGTCCTGTTTCCGCAGCGGGGCACTTTCCTTCTGCCGGGCGAATGTTGCTAGACTGGTCCGGATCGCCCAGGGAGCAGGAGGAATGGTGATGGAAAACGAGTCTTCCAAGCCGGTGGACGAGAAGGAGCTGCGCCAGGCGCTGCGCGTCGAGGTGTACCGGAGGCTGCTCTCGAGCTACTTCGTCTCGACGCTTGCCATCGCGGGCCTGATCATGCTGCCGAGCATCCTCGTGCATGCGCGCAAGGGGTGGGAGCCGCCCCTCGACCTGCCCATTCTCGTGTTCGTCGCACTCTTCGGTGCGATGGGCGCATTTTTCAGCGCATTGATGCGTCTGTACCGGTTGGAGGGCATGTCGCGGGCGCTGACGAGCGAAGACCTCCGTCGGCTGCGCAGCCCCTATCTGATCCTGTATTCACTCATCCCGCCGCTATCCGGCGTGATCGGTGCGCTGGTCCTGTATCTGGCGATTGCCGCCGGAATCGTGTCGGGCGCGGCTTTGCAGACCTTCGCATGCGTCGCTCCGCGCGAAGCATGCGACGGCTTCGCCGGCTTTCTTTCCTATGCGCCTGCGACGGCCCAGGACTATGCCAAAGCGCTCGTGTGGGGATTCATCGCCGGGTTTTCCGAGCGGTTCGTTCCCGACGCGCTGCGCCGCATGGCAAGGCGCGACGACGACTGACCGGCGGGCAGGGCGCGCCGCCGCGCGACGTCGAGCATCCTGCATTTGACGAGCACCCGAGCACGGCCGCGCTCCTCACGAGCGCGGGGCGCGCAAAGCGGCGCCGCGACGCAATTCGCGTCGGCCTGCTAGAGTCCACCGGGTAATAGTGATGACGCGTGGATAGCCGGGCGGGCGGCATCAGTGCCGACGCTCGGGGGCTGACGGACATGGTTGCGAAATTCGATGGCAAGCAGGTCGTGGCATTCTTCTTTGGCACCCGGTGGTGGATGCTGTGGCACGCCTTTATCACGCTGCTCCTTCTGCCATTCGTGGCGATCACGATCTGGCTGATCGACTTCCAGCCGGGTGGGGCCATGCCTGGCGGAGACGTGATGGCCGGGCTACTGCTCTTTTTCGTGCTGGGCGAGGCGCCCGCAACGCTGGTGCACGCGATGCTCGTCGCATGGATGCTTCCCGATCGCGAGCCGGGGCAACTGCTCAAGTTCGTCGCGATGTGGGCGGTCGCGTTCGCGCTGTTCACCGCAGTGCTCTGGGCCATGGTGGAGATTGCTGCGCAATCGGCGGTGGGTTCCGCGGGGCGCGTTGCGGGGCTGCTGCTGGCGCTCGCCCTGGTCGCGGCACTCCACGGCGCCGGGCTCGTGGCGTTGCAGCGATTCGGGCGCTGGCGTGCCGCCGGCGGCGTCCTCTAATCGCGCGCCAAGCGACGGCAACGCGGCCGCCGCCAAATCGTGGCGTAGCGTGAGTATTTTCGCGATTCACGCCCGCTGCGACTGGCCGCCTCCGCATGGGTGACCAAGAATGAGCTCCAACGAGGAACCTGCGATGCGTATCCACGCAGTTCCAACGATCGTCGCGCTGCTTGCATTTTCCGCAACGTCCGGCATGGCCGGCGCGCAGAACCGGGCGCCGATCCAGCCCAGGCTCGGCAACTGGGAAGTGACGCAGGAGCTCACGCCCGAGCAGGTGACGTCCATCGCGGACGTGCCGCCACGCATACTCGAGCACATGGGCTACGACCCGGTGGCGAAGATCCTGCGGACCGCAATCTGCCTGAACAAGCAGACGATGAGCCGATGGGAGGATCAGGAACGTGCGATTCGCGCGAGCGGCAAGGCACGGTGCGACGATCCGGTCTACACCGTGGTCGCCGATACGATGACCATGATGCTCGAATGTACGGCGCCCGTGGAACTGCGAATCCGCACCGTCTACCGGTTCAACAAGGCACGCGACGCGTACTCGTATGAAAACGAGGTGACGACCCGTCCGGGAGCGGAGCCGGTGACGCAGCGTGCGCGTGGTCGCGCCCGGCGGATCGGGGACTGCTGAGCAGTCTCCGTTTTTTCCCCTCCTTTTCAAGGAGGGGTCCGCCCGAAGGGCGGGGGGTGGTTGCAGCTTCGGTCAGAGCACGCCACCACCCTGTCGCCTTCGGCGCCAGCCCTCCTCGGAGAGGAGGGGACAAAATTGCCGCGCGCGCACGTCTCACTCGGACCGGCTCCCGCGCAGCAACGCACCCAGCCCGGTCTCGAGTCCGGTGGCCGGCACGAATCCGATTCGCTCGCGGAGCCGCTCGATGCCGGTTGCCGAGTACCGGATATCGCCGTCGGCGGCGAGCTCGAAGTGGCGGTCAGCCGCGTGGCCCGCGGCACGTTCCAGCGCGGCCAGCAAGTCGAGCAGCGTGACGCTCGTCCCGGTGCCGACGTTGCAGACACCGGTTTCCGGCGCCGCAAGCGCCCGCACGATCACTTGCGCGATGTCGCCAACGTAGACGAAATCGCGCGTCTGCAGGCCGTCGCCGAAAATGCGCACGGGCGTGCCGGCGGCGAGCGCGCCATGCCACTTGCTGATCACGCCGGAGTAGGGCGAGTGCGGGTCCTGGCGCGGTCCGTACACGTTGAAGAACCGCATCCCGAGCGTCGAAAGCCCGTAGAGCTCCGCGTAGAGCCGGCCATACTGTTCGTCGATCGATTTCTCCAGGCCGTACGGTGAAATGGGCGCGACCGGAGACTCCTCGGTGAGCGGGAGCTCGCGCGGCATGCCGTATACGGCGGCACTCGACGCGAACACGACGCGTTGTACGCCCGCGGCACGCGCGGCCTCGAGCACGGTCACGAACCCGAGCACGTTCTGCCGACAGGACTCGAGCGGATCGGCGATCGATGCCGGGACCGATACCTGCGCGGCGAGATGCAGCACGTGGCTCGCGCCCGCGGTGGCCGCCCGCACCGTTTCCAGGTCGCGTATGTCCCCCTCCAACACAGTCAGGCGCTCGCCGGTGGCCGGAAGGTTTGCCCGCTTGCCGCTGGAGAAATTATCGAGAACGGTGACACGCGAGCCAGCGGCGAGCAGCGCCTCGACGGCGTGCGATCCGATAAAGCCCGCGCCGCCGGTGATCAGCACGTTCATTGCGAAGCGACTTCGTGCGGCGTTGCGATCATGGCCGGGCCCAATCTCGCGTTCGCTCCACCGCGCGACGCCACTGCGTAACGCGTGACCCGGCCTCGTCGCGCGACATGGTGGGTGTGAAGCGCCGCTCCGCATGCCACTGCGCCGCGATCTCGCTCCGATCGCGCCAGACGCCGGTCGCAATCCCGGCGAGATACGCGGCGCCGAGCGCGGTCGTCTCAAGCACGCGTGGGCGGACCACCGGCACGCCGAGCAGATCCGCCTGGAATTGCATGAGCAGGTCGTTCGCGGCTGCGCCCCCATCGACCCGCAATTCGGTGAGCTGCATCCCCGCATCCTGCTGCATGGCCAGCAGCACTTCCGCCGACTGGAACGCGATCGATTCGAGCGCCGCGCGCGCGATGTGCGCTTCCGTGGTGCCGCGCGTGAGTCCGATAATCGCGCCACGCGCGTGCGGATCCCAGTGCGGCGCGCCGAGTCCGACGAAGGCCGGCACGAAGAAGACGCCGCCGGCGTCCGGCACGCTCCCGGCGAGCGCCTCGACGTCCACCGACGACTTGATCATGCGCAGTCCGTCGCGCAGCCATTGCACGACGGCGCCGGCGACAAAGACGCTTCCTTCGAGCGCGAACTCCGGAGCATCGACTTCCGCGGCCCGGGTCGTGACGAGCCCGTGTGTCGAGGCAATGCGCTCGCCGCCGCAGTGCAGCAGCATGAAGCAGCCCGTGCCGTAAGTGTTCTTCGCCATCCCGGATGCGTGGCATCCCTGGCCGAAGAGCGCCGCCTGCTGGTCGCCGGCCACACCTGCGATCGGCACTCGCGCGCCGAGCAGTTCGGCATCGGTTTCACCGAAAATTCCCGAAGAGGGATGCACATCGGGCAGCACCGCCCGCGGCACGCCGAGGAGCGCAAGAAGTTCCTCGTCCCACGCGCTGACTGCAATGTCGTAGAGCATCGTCCGCGATGCGTTCGACACGTCGGTGACGTGCAAAGCACCGCCGGAAAGCTTCCACATCAGCCACGTGTCGACCGTTCCGAACGCGAGGTCACCGGCCGCGGCGCGGTCGCGGGCACCCGGGACGTTTTCGAGCAGCCAGGCAATCTTGGTCCCGGAGAAATACGGATCGATGACGAGGCCGGTGCGTGCTCGCACGAGCGCTTCGTGACCTGCCTGCTTGAGCCGTTCGCATTGCCCGGCCGTGCGACGGTCCTGCCAGACGATCGCGTTGTGAACCGGCTTGCCGGTGGCGCGGTCCCAGATGAGCGCGGTCTCGCGCTGATTGGTGATGCCGATCGCGGCGAGATCCGCCGCCTGCACCCCGGCGCGTTCGAGCGCGCCGCGTGCGCAGTCGAGTTGCGTGCGCCAGATCTCCTCGGGTTCGTGCTCGACCCAGCCCGGCTGCGGATAGAGCTGACGAAATTCGGCCTGCGCTGTGCCGAGCATGCGCGCATGCTCGTCGAACACGATCGCGCGCGAGCTCGTCGTGCCCTGATCGAGCGCGAGCACGTAGCTCAACCCCGTTCCTCCCGCAGCATGTCCCGCTTGGATTCTAGCATCGGCGATTTCGCGATCCGGACATCTGAATCCCCTATGCTAGAATTTGCCGCTCTGCACAATTGGCAAGCGAATCATGCCTCTGCCCGCTCCCGTCGCATCCCGTGCGCTCACGCACCGGCGCCGCATCCAGTTCGAGGGCTATCGTCGCACGGATGGCCTGTACGACATCGAAGCGCATCTCTACGATGTCAAGCCGACCGATTTCACGCTCTCGACCGGAGTACGGCCGGCCGGGACACCGGTCCACGACATGTGGATCCGTCTGACCCTGGACGCAAGCTTTCGCATCGTCGAGGCTGTGGCCCGGACCGACGCAATGCCGTATCCCGGTGTCTGCGAGCGCGTCACGCCCGATTACGGCAAGCTCGTCGGCTTGAACCTGCTCAGGGGCTTCCGCAAGTCGGTGCACGACCTTTACGCGCACGTGTTGGGATGCACGCACCTGAACGAGATGCTGCTCCAGTTTCCCACGGCGGCGATCCAGGCGCGCGCCGCAGAACAAAACGACAACGACGACGGTCCCGGCGGCACGCAACCATTTCAGCTCGATCAGTGCCACGCGCTGGACACGCACGGCGAAATCGCGGAGCGCTATTACCCGAAGTGGTTCCGGGGCCGGCGCGCCGAGCCGGTCGAATAGGAGGAGGCGTCAGTGAAGATCCACGAGTATCAGGCCAAGGAAGTGCTGCGCAAGTACGGTGTGCCCACGCCCCGCGGAATCCCGTGCTTCTCGGTCGACGAAGCCGCGGATGCCGTCAAGAAGCTTGGCGGCAAGGTGTGGGTCGTGAAGGCGCAGATCCATGCCGGCGGACGCGGCAAGGGTGGCGGCGTTAAAGTCGCCAAATCTCCCGAAGAAGTGAAGACCTGGGCCGGCAAGATCCTCGGCATGCAGCTCGTGACGCACCAGACCGGCCCCGCAGGGCAGAAGGTGCGCCGGCTGCTGATCGAGGAGGGCGCCGACATCCAGAAGGAGCTCTATATCGGCATCGTGGTCGACCGGGGCACGCAGAAGGTGTGCGTGATGGCCTCCTCCGAAGGCGGCATGGACATCGAGGAAGTCGCCGCCAGGACGCCCGAGAAGATCCACAAGGTGTTCATCGACCCGGATCTGGGGCTGACCGACGCCGAGGCGAACGACGTCGCGCTAAAAATCGGGATCCCCGAATCGAGCCTCGCCAAGGCGCGCGTGGTGCTGCAAGGTCTCGCGCGCGCTTTCTGGGACACGGACGCTTCGCTTGCCGAGATCAATCCGCTGATTCTCGGCGGCTCCGGCGACGTCACCGCGCTCGATGCGAAGATGACTTTCGACGACAATGCTCTCGAGCGCCATCCGGAGATCACCGCAATGCGCGATCTCGACGAGGAGGACCCGTTCGAGATCGAGGCGTCCAAGCACGACCTCTCCTACATCTCGCTCGACGGAAACATCGGCTGCATGGTGAACGGCGCCGGCCTCGCGATGGCCACGATGGACACCATCAAGCTGTACGGCGCGGCGCCCGCCAACTTCCTCGACGTCGGCGGCGGCGCGACCGCAGAGAAGGTCACCGCGGCGTTCAAGATCATGCTGTCCAACAAGAAGGTCAAGGCGATCCTCGTGAACATCTTCGGCGGCATCATGAAATGCGACACCATTGCCACGGGCATCGTGAGCGCGGCCAGGGAAGTGAAGCTCGGCGTGCCGCTGGTGGTGCGCATGAAGGGCACCAACGAGGAGATCGGGCGGAAGATCCTCGCGGATTCGGGGCTGCCCATCATCACCGCCGACAACATGGCGCAGGCCGCCGAACGGGTGGTCGCGGCGGCGAAGGAGGCGGGCCGATGAGCATCCTCATCAACAAAGGCACCCGCGTCGTCACGCAGGGCATCACCGGCAAGACCGGACAGTTCCACACGCGGATGTGCCGCGAATACGCCAACGGGCGCAACTGCTTCGTCGCCGGCGTGCATCCGAAGAAGGCCGGCGAGGATTTCGAGGGGATTCCGATTTTTGCGTCGGTCAAGGACGCCAAGGCAAAGACGGGGGCTAATGTATCGGTGATCTACGTGCCACCCATGGGTGCTGCAGGCGCGATCTGGGAGGCGGTGGAGGCCGACCTCGATCTCGTCATCTGCATCACCGAGGGCATCCCGGTACGCGACATGATCGAAGTGCGCGACCGGATGCGAAAGCAGAAGCGCCGCGCCGTGCTGGTCGGGCCGAACTGTCCGGGGGTGATCACGCCCGACGAGATCAAGATCGGCATCATGCCCGGGCACATCCACGAGAAGGGCCGCATCGGCGTCGTCTCGCGGTCCGGAACGCTCACCTACGAGGCCGTCGGGCAGCTCACCGAGATCGGGCTCGGGCAATCATCTGCGGTCGGCATCGGCGGCGACCCGGTGAACGGCATGAAGCACATCGATGTGCTGAAGCTGTTCAACGACGATAGCGGAACCGACGCGGTGGTCATGATCGGCGAGATCGGTGGCTCCGACGAGGAGACGGCCGCGCTGTGGGCGAAGGAGAACATGAAGAAACCCGTCGTCGGGTTCATTGCCGGCGTCACCGCTCCGCCCGGCAAGCGCATGGGTCACGCGGGCGCCATCATCTCCGGCGGCAAGGGCACCGCGCAGGAAAAGCTCGAAGTGATGGAGTCCTGCGGGATCAAGGTGACCAAGAATCCCGCGGAGATGGGCAAGCTACTGAAGTCGGTGCTGAAGTAGCGAGTCGCGCAATCTTGCAACGCTTTACGCGCTGGCGCGCCCGGCAGGATTTGAACCCACGACCCCCTGGTTCGTAGCCCGCATGTCTTGGTCGCCCGGTGTCTGTTTGCATTGTCGTACGCAAAACGCGTACAATTGTACGCGAAATGCGTACGAACTCATTCTCCTCTAGCTCCTCCCGACCGGGACGTTCGTCGCGCGGCGGTCGTTCACCGGACGTTGATCGGCTCGCGACCGTGCTGTTCGGTCGCGGCAAGCGCGCGATCCTCTCCCAGCTGTTCGGTCACGCCGACCGTCGCTACTACGTTCGCGAGATCGCGCGCGCCGCGGGAGCGGCGCCGAGCCTCGTGCAGCGCGATCTCGGGGCTCTGACAGATGCGGGAATTCTCGAGCGGACGCAGGACGGGCGACAGGTCTACTATCAGGCCAATCCCCATTGCCCGATCTTCGAGGAGCTCAAGGGGATTGCGACGAAGACTTTCGGCATCGGCGCGGTTCTGCGGCGGATGCTCGATCCGTACCGGGACAAGATTCGGCTCGCTTTCATCTACGGGTCCGTTGCGACGGGCACCCACACCGCTCGCAGCGACGTGGACTTGATGATCGTCGGTGACCTCGAAATATCCCAGATCGCACAAGGCCTGTTGGACGCGGAGCAACGGATCGGCCGATCGGTCAGCCCAACCGTGTATTCCCTTGCGGAGTTCCAAGCCAAAGCCTCCGAGGGGCACCATTTCGTTGGCGGCGTCCTGGCACGTCCCGTGATCTACCTGATCGGCGACCAGCATGAGCTCGAAAGTATCCTCCAAGCGAAACCTGCAAAGACTCGCCAAAAGCGGGCAACTCAAGCTTGAGCCGGCGGCGGCGACGGAGATTGCAGCGCTGCTGGCGAGCGCCGCGCGGTCACTCGCGGATGCGGACCGGCTGACGGAGTCGGTATCCGCACTCGAACGACTCGTGCGGGAGATGATCGGCCGGGAACGGCCCGACCTGCTGGCGCCCGGGGGATCCAATGCGTAAATTTCGCCTCGACGGTAGCGGCAACATGGAGGAGCCTGCGATGTCGGGGTCTATGGAAGGAAGGGCAGGGATGTCGCGTCGCGGCTTTCTGCTTACCGCCACGGCGGCCGCGCTCGGCGGGTGCGCGGACTTCCAGATCCCGGGGCAGGCGGCCGGGGTCGAGCGCGGATTCGCCGAAATTCCGGGCACGCGACTCTACTACGAGACCGCGGGCGCGGGCGAGAACGCGGTGCTGATCCACGCGTTCATGCTCGATACCCGGACGTGGGACGACCAGTTCGAGTCCTACTCGCGGCGCTTCCGCGTGACCCGCTACGATGCGCGCGGTTTCGGCCGCTCCGAGGTACCGCGTGCCGGGGTGCCCTATTCGCATGCGGGCGACCTGGCAGCCCTGCTCGCTCAGCGCGGAGGCGGCCCGGCGCACGTCGTGGGCCTGTCGATGGGCGGACGCATCGCGCTCGATTTTGCGGTGACGCATCCCGACCGGCTGCGCAGCCTGACACTCATCGACCCGGTGGTCGGTGGATGGCCGTGGTCCCGACAATGGCTGGTGAGCTATTCCCCGGTGCTCGCGGCCGCGCGGCGCGGGGACATCGCGGCGGCGAAGCAGGCGTGGCTCGGGCTCGAGCTCTTCGCGCCGCTGCGCGGGAAGCCGGCCGTCGCGGAACTGATGCAAAGGATGGTGAACGACTACTCGGGATGGCATCTGGCGAATCCGGATCCCGCGCGCCCGCCGCAGCCGCCCACGGTGTCGCAGTTGAGCAAGGTGCGCGTTCCGACACTGGTGCTCGTCGGTGAACGGGACGTGCCCGAGTTTCAGAATATCGCGGTGCACGTCGAGCGTGGTGTTCCGGGCGCACGACGGGAAACCGTCGCCGGCGCCGGACATCTGGCGAGCATGGAGGCGCCGCAGCGCGTCAACGAGCTCGTGCTCGGCTTTCTGGCCGGCCTGCAGGGATGACGACGGCGCGCTGACCTTGGTCAAGTGTGACGTTGACCTTGGTCAAGTGTGACGTTGACCCCGGTCAAGCGTGTAGATTCACGCTTCGCGCTAACATGATCCAATGGGTCCATCTGGCGGCGGCCCACCGCCGCGGTGTGTACCGGTGTGTCGGTGTGTACTTGTGCGGCGACAACAATCGAAAGGCAAGCGATGAACGACCGCGTCGAGCGTGGGACGATCCCGCTCAAGGAGATCAAGCTGCGGGCCACGCCGAAGGGGCGCCAGACGGACCCGCAGGCGCTCGCAGACGTGCGTCACCTGCTCGCGGATGCGCCGCGCCGCCGCGATCTCCTCATCGAGCATCTGCACCGGATCCAGGATCACTACGGCCATCTCGCCGACCGGCATCTCGTTGCGCTGGCCCAGGAGATGCGGATGGCGCTCGCCGAGGTCTACGAGGTCGCGACCTTCTATCATCATTTCGACGTGGTGCAGGACGGCGCGGCTGCGCCGCCGGCGATCACGGTGCGCGTCTGCGACTCGATTGCATGTGAGCTGGCCGGCGCGCGCGCGTTGCTGCAGAAGCTTCCGCAGATTCTCGGCAAGGACGTGCGCGTCATCCCCGCGCCGTGCATCGGCCGATGCGAGGCCGCGCCGGCGGTCGTCGTGGGTCGTCACCCTGTGTTGCGAGCGACGCCCGAGTCGGTGAAGGCGCTGGTCGCGAAGCGCGCCGTCGAGCATCCGGCCGCAAAGGCCGTCAAGGATGCGGGCGCGGTCGATCCCGCGACCTACGTGCTGCCGAATACGGTGAGCCCCGGGTTCATCGACTACCAGGCTTATCGCGCAGCGGGCGGATATCGGCTGATCGCCGACTGTCTCGCGGACAAGCGCGCGCGCGAGGACGTCACGAAGACGATGGAGGATGCGGGCCTGCGCGGCCTCGGTGGCGCCGGGTTCCCGGCCGGACGCAAATGGCGCATCGTTGCTGCCGAGCCCGCGCCGCGGGTGATGGCGGTGAATATCGACGAAGGCGAGCCGGGCACGTTCAAGGACCGCTACTACCTCGAGCGCGATCCGCATCGCTTCCTCGAGGGCATGCTCGTCGCT